>CAYYOW010000073.1:0-11891 GCA_964473395.1 uncultured Lentimicrobiaceae bacterium
TAGCTGCAAAGAAAGATTATTTATGAAACAAAAAAAACAGCACAAAATCCTACTTCTTACCCTGGCTTTTTTCCTTGTCACCCTGTCGCTGACGGCACAGCAGAAATACCCGCAGCACTATTTCCGTTCGCCGGTAGGCTTCCCAATTTATCTTTCCGGTACTTTCGGTGAACTTCGCGATGGCCATCTTCATTCAGGCATCGACATAAAAACCGACGGCGTACAGGGCAAAAAGGTTTATGCCGTGGCCAGCGGTTACGTGTCTCGCATAAAAGTTTCTCTGTACGGATACGGGAAAGCGCTCTACATCACCCATCCCGATGGGTATGTTTCGGTATATGGTCATTTGAAGAAATTCAATTGGAAGCTCCATCGTTACGTGAAGGCTATCCAGTACAAACGCGAAAGTTTTACGGTTCAGATTTTCCCTCCCAAAGACAGCCTCAAAGTAAAAAAAGGCGAGGTTATTGCTTACTCCGGAGATACCGGTGGCTCTCTCGGTCCTCATCTTCATTTTGAAATCCGTAATGGGAAATCAGAACATCCAATTAATCCTCTATTTTTCAGAAGCTTTAAAATAGCTGATAATCTACCGCCGAAGATTGTGCAACTTGCTATATATCCGGTTTTTTCCGGTAGCCGTGTCAACAACAAACCCGATACACTTGTGCTGTCCGTTGCCGGACATGGAAAAGCTTGTTATGTCAAAAATATGCCCGTTATTCGTGTAAAGGGGGCGGTTTCCTTCGGCATAAGAACCTATGATGTGATGAACGGAACCCACAACAAAAACGGTATTTACAGCCTCAAACTTTACGAAGATAACACATTGGTTTATGCCCTGAAAATGGGCAAGCTCTCCTTCAGTACAGGACGTTATGTCAACAGCCTGATAGATTACAATTATTACGAAAAAACCGGGAAAAGGCTGATTCGTACCCAGTTAGATACAAACAACCGGCTGGGAAATTATCGGAAGATGGTAAACCACGGTATTTTCACTTTCCGCGATACGTTGTCCCATCATTTCAGATATATGGTAAGCGATATTTTCGGTAATACTGCTGCTTTGAAATTTACCGTTGAAGATGAACCTACTGCTTCAAAAGTTTCTAAAAATCCAAAGAGAGAAACCGGTATTTTCATCCGTTTTAACCGGTCTGCAAAGATTGATTCGGGCAACATCAGCCTTTCTTTTCCAAAGGACTGTTTTTACCGCTCTTTTTATTTTCGGCTGCGAAAGCTTCCTGCTAACAGCAAAACCCTTTCTCCCGTTTATGCCGTACATAACCGGTTTGTCCCGGTGCAAAAATATTTTAGTCTGGCCATAAAAGCCGATTCGTTGCCCGCCTCCTTTAAAGAAAAGGTTTATATTGGCTATGCTCCGGATAATAAAGAAGATTATTCGTGGGTTGGTGGCAGCTGGAATGGCAATACTATCCGTGTCAAAACCAGGGATCTTGGTGATTATACACTTCTGGCCGATACCATCGCTCCATCCATCAAACCTCTTAACTTTGGTAACGGTTCAAAAGTGGCAGGGAAGCGCGTTCTTAAAGTTCATATTTCGGACGACCAGAGCGGCATCAAAGATTACCGCCCTTCCCTCAACGGCCATTGGATATTGATGGAATACGATTTGAAAAGCAATTTACTAATCTATCATTTCGACAAGTACCTGAAAAAAGGAAAGAATATGTTTCAGCTTGCCGTCCGCGATAATGTGGGGAATGAAAGTGTTTACAAAGCTGTAATTTATAATTAGTGGCTATAAGAAAACGCCAATTTCTTCGTTGGACTTGACCTTGACGTTTTTTATACGCCACTTTAAAAAATTGAGTTTTCTAAGAGACACTAATTAATCAATAAGGAGCAAGCAGGCTTAGAGGTTGGACGGCTTGCCCTGAGGTTGTAATTGATATTTTAATATTTTAGCAGAAAAAGAAACGGACTGAAAATGGAAAATAAAGAAGGGAAATTTGATAAGAGTTATTTAAAGATGGCACACGTCTGGGCCGAAAATTCCTATTGCAAACGGCGTCAGGTGGGGGCTTTAATTGTGAAAAACCGGATGATTATCTCGGATGGTTACAACGGCACGCCTTCCGGTTTTGAGAATGTGTGTGAGGATGAAACGGGTGCTACCAAACAGTATGTGCTTCATGCCGAAGCCAACGCCATTACCAAAGTGGCCAAGTCGAACAACAGCAGCGAAGGTGCCACGCTTTATATTACCGATTCACCGTGCGTGGAATGTTCCAAGCTGATAATTCAGGCAGGTATCAGCCGTGTGGTTTACGACCGGGAATACCGCATCATTGATGGCCTGGCTTTGCTCAGCCGGGCGGGCGTACAGGTGGATCATTTGAAGATGAAATAGAATTCTTTGGACGTAATTTCGAACATAGTGGGAACCCTGTGGGAGGGATGGCAGCGGCATCCTTTGTTTTCGGAAGCCAATGTGGAGTTGCCAAAACAGGGCGACAGGGAAGCCACTGTTTTTGGCATTACGGAACATGGTTTTCCGAAACAAAGATATAGCGGACAGCCCGCTTCGGTTTGCGCAGGCCTTGCGCGGAGAAACCGAAACCACCCTGAAAATTATTGATAATACCCACCTAATCCGTTAATTTTTAACGCCAAACGGAATACGGATGTTCAGTGAGATGTTCCTTCCCATGTTGTAAATACCCACATCTTTGAGTGTGGAGAGGTGATCTATGTATTGCTTGTCAAAAAGGTTAGTAGCCATAATACTAAAGCTGAAAACCTGGTTTTTCACTTTCATGTCCGTGCCCATGCTGGCGTTGAGTAGAAAATATCCTGGTGTGGTGGTTTCAAAATCAGCGTCATTGTTCTGTGCAAACACATAATCGCAGGAGACTTTGATAAATGAGGTGCGCCAGATTTTCCATTTATCTTTCCGAAGCATAACCTCAAAATGGAGTTTATTAGCCGGAATCAGCGGTAGGTAGCCGCCTGAATTTTTTCTGGCATAGATGTAAGCGTAATTTGCTTTCAGATGCAGCCAGTCAATGGAAACGGGATGAATGTGGATACCGATTTCTCCGCCCAGCAGATGCGATGGCGTTTGCCAGTAGCGATAAATTTTCGTTCCATCGGAAATGGTGTCAGCTGTGGGGGAGAGATAAATATAGTTGTCGATATAGTTGTAGAAAGTTGAAATTTCAAAGGTGGTGTATTCGGTATGGACATGAAATCCGAGATCGGCTTCGAGATTTTGTTGATTTTTAAGATCTGCATTTCCAATTTCGTAGCGGTTACCGTGCATGCCGTTTTGGGTCAGCTCGGCAATGTTTGGACTGCGGAAAGCGGAGGCCAGGTTGAAACGTAGCAACATCTTTTCGTTGAAATGAAAGACGGTTCCGATAGAAGCGCTCACATTGTTGAAGCTTTTTTCCATTCGTGACATGAGTGTCCCGTTGTTGATACCTGCATAATGTTGGGGGACAACAATATTACGGTGGTCGTACCGGATACCTGCTTCAAGGATGGCAAGTGAGCCAAAACTATGACGTCCCATGCTGAAAACTGAGAAATCGTTCAGGCTGGCATCGGGAATGACATGTTGAGGTGCTTCACCATTACGGTTATTTTGGTACATACCCTGTACGCCGAGAAAAGCTTTTGTGCTTTCGCTGAAATGATAAACACTTTTGAGGCGATAGGTAAATGTCTTTAACCGCATGTTTACCAGCTCTCTGACTGGTGTAAGTTGGGAGCCTTGCAGTCTGCGGTTGTTGTTTTGGTAGGAGAAGTTGGCATCGAGTTTGAGATTACCGAGGAAAATTTTGTTTTTGGAGATAAGCAGTTGGTCGGTCAGATCCTGATACCAGACTTCATTATTGCGGCCTCTTGCGGTAACAAGTTCCAGTGCTGGTGGGACGGCCATGCCGAGTTTGGAGCGGTTGTAGTCGTAAAAGAGACGGAAGCTTCCGGTTTTTTTTATGATACCGGCGTTTAGTTTTACACTGTGTGTGTTGAACCGGGTGTTGAAAGCCGTGGCGCCTCCACCCTGAATAAAATCCTTGTTACTGTTTATTTCGGTACCGGCACCCCATACAAAACCTTTGTGGTTTCCTTTAATTTCCACGTTAGAGATTGTCCCGAGGGTGTTGCTAAAGAATTTCATGCTGGCGGCGCCACTGATACTTCCTTCGCGGGCAGTGGGTTCTGCAACCAGGTTGATAACGCCTCCCACTGCACCCGATCCGTACATGAGCGAAGCCGGCCCTTTGATGATCTCAACCCGGCCAATGCCCAGCCCATCAATCAGATAGGGGTGGTCTTCGGAAAACTGAAAGTTGGCCATAGGAATACCTTTGTTCAGTACCAATATGTTGCTCAGCGACAGTCCGCGGATGACCGGTGTCCCTACGCCCGGACCTTTGGAAATCATACTGACGCCCGGAACTGAGGCAAGCGATGCCATAAACGATGGTTCTGAAACGCGGGTAATATTTTTCGTCTCCAACGTACTGATTCCTACGGTATTTTCGTGTTGCGTTCCGGTAAAATTTCCTGTAATCACCACTTCCTGCCCCTGAATAACCATGGGTTTCAACTTGATGTCGATGGTGATTTTATGTCCTTGGAAAACAACTTTTTTTGTCTGGTCTTCGTAACCAACAAAAGAAAAGGTAACGAAGAACTGTCCGTTGGGGATTTTGTTGATTTGGTATTGACCTTTGTTGTTGCTCACGGTTCCCACCGAAAGGTCGTTGATAAAGATGTTGACGCCTGGTAGTGCCTGGTGAGTACCTGCATCTGTTATGCGTCCGGTGATACTGTTTTGCGCGTTTACTTTTAAAAAAAGAAACACGGAAAAGAAAATGAGAAGTTTTATTTTCATTTTATTACGTTCTTTATGAGACAATTTTGTTAACCATTTTCCCAATGGTTACTATATAATCTTGTCTAACAAAGGAGGTGCCCGTAATAAAGAGGAAAAGTTTAACTTGGTGGAGAATAATTCGGATACAAAGTTTATAAAAACTTTTGCAAAATATGTGCGTTTTTCTTTTTTATATATCTGTTTTTGAATAGTGTAAAAAGAGAGTGTAAAACCCGGTATGGGACATGTGCGGTAAAACGAGTGCCATACTTCGCTGGTTTTTTCCTTACTATGGAAAAATACGTGGTGATGAAATACTTCGTCCAAAAGTTTCACTGTTATTGGTGTAATGAAAACCAACAACAGTGAAACTGCCAGGATATGTCTTAGTCTTTTGGACATGCTTGGGAGACGGGTTCGTTTTTAGCCCTTTACAGGAATATTTTTCAGCACATCCAGCGTGAGTTTCCAGAATTTCTCCACAGAAGCAATTTCCAGTTTTTCGTCGGGAGAGTGCACTCCGCGGAGGGTGGGTCCAAAGGAAATCATGTCCATTCCGGGATATTTATCCCCTATAAGGCCACATTCCAGTCCGGCATGAATGGCCAACACCTTAGGCTCTACGTCGAAAAGTTTCTTGTAAATACTTTTAGTAAGCTCCATAATTTCAGAGTCGGGATTGGGTGTCCATCCCGGATAGCCATCGGAAGTTTCGCTGCGTGCTCCGGCGAGATTAAAGACGCTCACCACTTTGTTGGTAACATCATCTTTTTCTGATTCCACCGAACTACGCTGACTGGTGGTAATGAGGATGTTTTCCTCTTCAAACTTCACGGAAGCGAGGTTAGTAGAAGTTTCCACAAAGTTCGGGATATCCTGCGACATGGCGATGACACCATGAGGAGAGGCATACAAAGCGTTTACCAGTGTGGTAAAATTGTCATTGCCGATAACCGTTTCAGGTAGTTCAGTTGCTGCGGCCGAAAAACTCAGGTTGGCTTCCGTTGCATGGTATTCGTGTTTGTATATCTCTTCAAAGCCTTTGGCCTCGGAAATGACTTGTTGCGCTTTTCCTTTGGGAACCGTTACAATGGCAAAAGCTTCGCGGGCAATGGCGTTGCGCAGGTTCCCACCATCGAAAACAGACAGTTTCATATCGGATTTATCTTTGACTGTCCACAAAAAGCGGTTCAGAAGCTGGTTGGCGTTGGCGCGTCCCTTGTTGATGTCGTCTCCGGAGTGCCCGCCTTTAAGACCCGAAACCATAATTTTCAGTGCTTCATGACCTTCGGGTACTGCTTGTTTTTGGTAAGGAAGCCAGGCAAGTGTATCCTGACCGCCTGCACAGCCAATGTAAAGCTGTCCTTCGTCTTCCGAGTCGAGGTTCAAAAGAATTTCACTTTGCAGGAAACCAGGTTTCAGTCCGAAAGCGCCGGTGAGGCCGGTTTCTTCGTCCACGGTAAATAGGCATTCTATTGGGCCGTGTTCAATGTCGTCGGAGGCGAGCAGCGCAAGCTCGGTGGCTACACCGATGCCGTCGTCACCACCGAGGGTGGTACCGTCGGCAGTAACCCATCCCTCTTCGATGTGTGCTTCGATGGGATCGTTATCAAAATCATGCTCTCTGTCGCTGTTTTTCTCACAAACCATGTCGATATGGCTCTGCAGGACAACTGATTTACGGTTTTCCATGCCAGGTGTGGCAGCTTTGCGGATCAGCACGTTATTTACTTCGTCCTGAAGTGTTTCCAGCCCGTGTTCTTTTCCAAAACGCAACAGATATTCAATTATTTTTCCTTCTTTTTTGGAAGGTCTCGGGATATTTAAGATCTCTTTGAAATAGAACCACACTTTGGCGGGTTCCAGTTTTAATAATGCTTCGTTCATGACTTTTTGTTTTTAGATGCACAAAGGTAGGAAGAAGTCCTGAAAAGGAGGTTAAAATGTGTTAAGAAATAATCCCTGTTTTATACTTCATGAGATTAAATTGTCCGGATGCCTTCTTTTGCCCGGCTTGTAACCATTTTCCTTTTCAAAACAGCCATTCTCAAATAGAAAAGAACCAGCGAAACAACAAGCATGATAAGCAGTTGCCAGATATCTCCCAAAACGGATCCCCAGCTTGTGCCTTCGGCAAAAAGTTTCGTAACAGCATCCATCATGGGCGTGGTGGGAATGATAGCTGCCAGCCACTGAAGCGGCGCCGGCATGGCTACGATGGGCCACGAGTAGCCCGAAAGCAGGAACAGCGGATAGCTGGTGAAGGCCAGCACCTCCATAATACGGATTTGTTTTTTACTGAAAGAGGCCATCAGCAGCGTGTAAACCATAACAACTATGAGGAACAGCACGCTCAGGGCGAACATGGTTAGCTTGTCGCCACGGATAGGAATGTCGAAAAAGCGGAAGATAATGCCGAGATAGAGCAGTACATAAGCAGAATAGAGTAGGAGGTAGTAGCTTAGCCTGCCACTGAAATATGCGGCAATACCGGTACCATCGCGCGACAATACATTTTGCAGCCTTCCCTTCTCGCGACTGCGGACAAAGCTTTCACCCAGACCAATCAGCAGCGTTTGCTGCAGGATAAGAAACAGCAATCCCGGAAGCAGATAATCACCATAATTGTTGGTGGAATTGTAAATGGGATGAACATCGGCCATGACAGGGTTGATGAGCTGCATGCCATATTTTTCGTTGAGGCCTTTGGTAGCGTAATAATGCAACCGGATGCCGGCGCCGACAGTCTGGAAAACAGTATTTACTGCCCGGTTCAAATCGTTGGAAGGCAGAAACCGTGTGGTGTTCAGGTAGAGCTTCACATCGCTGCCCTCACCTTTTAACAGCTCTTTTTCAAAACCTTTGGGAAAGAGCAGAAATCCCTGAATTTTTAACGCATACATCTCGTTTACGCCTTTCTGATAGGTTGCCGGCCGGTTTTCGAGCCGGATGGTCGGATCGGCAGAAAGCAACCGTGTAAGCTCCTGGCTGGTAGGTGTTTTGTCGAAATCCACCACGGCAAAAGGAATTTGCTTTACCTCTTTGTTCATATAAATAGAACCCATCAGGAAAACATACAACAACGGTGCGGCAATGACCGTTAGCAGAATGCTATGGTCGCTGATGACCGTCTTCATTTCCTCTTTGAAACCTTGTACGAAATTTTGTCTATTGTGCATGTTGCAAAGAAGTTTTTTGTGTTGAAACCATACTTTTCATCCTGATATACAGCGCCACGTAGCTGGTAACAAAGCCCACGACGAGAAAAATCGTCAACTTGTAAAAGTCTGTTAATGTGTATGAAAATGGAGCGCCAAGCTGGTATATTTTGAAAAATGCATGCAGAAAATGGGTGTAAGGAATAAACTGCGCTATGGTGCTGCTGAAAAAGGGCATGGCAAAAATAGGAAAGGTGAAGCCGCTGAAGACAAAAGCCGGCGAGTTGTACAGAAAAGCCACATCTAACGACAGGATCTCGTCGGTGATGGTGGTGGAAAGCATAAACCCGAGAAAAATGTTGACTAAAATAAAATAGCTGAATAAAAGCAACAGTTGCCCTTCCTTTTGCTGAAACGGAATCCCAAATATCCGGAATGTCAATGCAATAAGTCCGGCGACGTAAATACCCATGAGCAGGTAAGCCAGACTTTTCCCGACTAGCATGTTCAAAGTGCTGCCGTTAGCCGTTTCCACCAATTCACCAAAACTTCCGTTGTTGAATTCCGAATTGAAAGCACGTGTAGCAATAAAAAACACAATCATCTGTAACAGAACGGCTAACAGCCCGGGAACGAGGTAGTACAAATAGTTATAATTGGGATTGAACAAGGATTTGGTGTGCACCCGGATGGGCATCACCATAATCATTGCCTGTTTTGGTGTCATTCCTGCCGCCTGAAACTTCTTCAGCAATATGCCGTCGTTGATGGTTCCCACTACCGTGTAGGCTTCCCGCAGAAGGATATTCCCGAAAACAATGTTTGAGCTGTTGGTAAACACTTGCACTTTGGTGCTTTTGCCTTTGAGAATATCGCGTTTAAGCCCTTTGGGAATACGAAAAATCGCCCGTTCTTTGTGGTTGGGGAAGTAGTTTTCCGGGTTATCCGATGAGGAGAGATAATCCGTCACTTTCATGGTAGGAGAGGCGTTGACATATTCTGCTATCATGCGGGAGATGTCGGTATGATCCTGGTCCCAAACGGCCACCGGAATCTCCCGCAGGGCGCCTTTTTGATAGATGAGCGCCAGCAACGGAAAGACAACCAACGGGATATAGAAAAGTATCAACCGGGTGGAATGTCCTTTTACAATCCGGTAGATCTCCCTAATTCCGACTTTTATGAAAGCGGGAAGCTTCATGTTTTTCTGCGTTTTGATTAAATGTGGATTTCGATACTCATGCCGGGACGTAATCCTTTGACCGGATGAACCGGCTTCAGATGAATCTCGAAGGTTTTCATGTCAAACTCGCCTTTGGCTTTGGTGGGAACCCAGGTGGCAAAATCGGCCATGGGAGCGATGTAAGTAACTTTGAAATAGAATGTTTCGTCCAGTCCGGGAACCTTGCCTTTCACTACTGTACCATTTTTGAAATGCATCAGCTGGTCTTCGCGGATATTCAGCACGGCATAAATATCGCTCGGAATCATGATGGTGAGGATAGGATAACCTTGCGGAACCACTTCGCCCGGTTCGGCAATTTTGTTGCTGATTTCGCCGGAAACGGGTGCATAAACATTGAGCTGGTGATAAAACTCCATGGCTTCGTTGTAAGTGTTTTTGGCAATTTCATAATTCCCTTCGGCAGCGGAGATGTCCTCTTTCCGTGCACCTTTCAACGCCATATCGTACAAGGCTTTGGCTGCTTTCATCTGGTCGCCTGCCGCCTGGTATTTAAATTTCATCTTATCCATTTCCTGCTGTGAGATGATGGAATCGGCAAACAGCAGTTGGAAACGCCGGTAGGTTTTTCCGGCAAATTCGTACTGGCTGCGGGCCATGCCATATTTGTTTTCTGCTGCCCGGATAATCTCTTTTCGTGCCCCGGATTTGGCTTTTTCAACGAGCGCTCCTGCTGCCATAACGGCGCCTCTGGCCTGACCGACTTTGGTCTCCATAATGTTGGTCTCAAGTTTGGCCAGCAATTGTCCTTTTTTCACCCTGTCGCCGAGGTCAACCAAAATTGTATCCACCCGTCCCGGATCCAGCGAAGCAACGTTTACGGTAGTCGTTGCAAACATGCCGGTAAAAACCCGAACTTTAGGTTGGTTGTGATGCATCGTCAGGAATACAACAGCCACTATGATAACAATAACGGGAATGGAGAGTGCTAAAAAACTTTTATTCTTTTTCATTTCTGTCCGGTTTTTAAAATTTACTGTTTGGTGATTAAAATATCGATAAGCTTTTGCGGGTTGCCGGTGGCGAGATAGAGGTCGCTCAGGGCAACATAATAATCGTAAAGTGTGTGATAGGCTTCTATTTGCGCCTTTTCGTAGAGCAGGCGTGCATCAATCACGTCGATGGATTTTCCCATGCCTTCACGAAAGCGTGTTTCGCTGATGTCGTAATTCTTTTTTGTCAGCGCAATGGTTGGTTGGAGTTTCCGGTAGCGTTCCTGCTTGTTGAGCACTTCGCGGTACGATTTGTTGACCCACAGGTTAACCTGCTGATGGGCATACAGGTCGGCGGCTTCCACCTCTTTGGCAAGGTGTTGGGTAGCTCTCAGCTCGTTGATTTTCTTTGCGCCGTGAAACAGATTGATGCGTGCCTGAATGCCGACCATGAAAGGCGGCGGAATGACCGGATATTTATCACGAAATACGCCGTACTGTCCCCACGCGCCGATTTGCGGGAGGAATTCTGCCACGTCCAGGTTATGTTTTTGTCTGACCATAACTTTCTTCTGATCAATCATTTGAAAGATGGGCTGAGCACTTTTCGCTTCGCTTTGTAACAGGCTCAAATCCAGCGGGCAAGCCTGAAAACGCAGGGTGTCGGTTACATCAACTTTGACAGAAGGGCTGAGACCGATACTGGTTTTGAAGGATAGTTTGGCCAGTTCCAGCTTGTTTTGGTCGTCGGCGAGGTCGCGTTCGGCATTGGCCACAGCCACTTCCGCACGTAACCGCGTGTAGGGAGGTATCATGCCGATTTTTATGGCTCTGTCCGCATCCCGCTCATGGCGTTTCATCCCTGCCACCACCTGCTCACGTGTTTTTACCACCGCTTTCAACAATACGATGGCATAGTAACGGTCGATGGTCTCTTTGGTAATTTCATTTTGTGTTTTGCGTAGTTCCTCATCCGAATATTTAAGTTCTGCCGAAGCATATCTCTTTCCTGCAATAATTTTCCCACCGGTAAAAATGGGCTGTGTTACTGAAAAGTTCAGGTTGGGATAGTTTTGTCCGTCGATGGTAAGGTTCACAGGAGGCAGTTGCTTTAATCCTGCCAGTTGTTTGGCCAGCGCTGCCTGCAAGTCGGGAGGAAGTTGAAGCCCCTGTGCCATAGCTGTCCCGAACCCCATCAACAGATTGTCGATAGAACCTTTGACCAGCGACATGTTTATTTCCGGGTTTTGGCTGAGCCATGTGAAGCCGCCGCTCACATCAATGGAAGGAAAGAAATTCCCTGTCGCTGCTTTTTTCTTGTATTGCTTCTGTTCAACCATCTCCTCATATTGCCTGATCTTTGCGTTGTTGCGCATGGCGCTGTCCAGAGCTGCCGACAGGTTAAGCCGGAGCGGCGCCTGCTGGGAAAATGCTAAAAAAGGCATCAAAAGCATGGGTAATCCCAGCAAGATAACCGGTACAAAACCGGTGGGATGCTGAAAACGTATCCCTGAATAATTTCTGTGTCTCCTGTTTCTGTTTCTATAAATCATGGTTTTATCGTTTTTTTTGACCGATAGTTACCATTCGTATAAACGTTCCATCCATACGAATTATCTCTTCAGCCGTTTGTTTTTACCAGCTTTTATATCCTGTTGCCGAACAGGAGTTCTTTTTTGCGGCTGCAAAAGTAAAAATTTATT
>CAYYOW010000074.1:0-11712 GCA_964473395.1 uncultured Lentimicrobiaceae bacterium
CATCATCGGGAAACAGCCGCTCTGAACGTTTTTTATATAAACCGCGTGTATTCACTTCCACCACCAGATCTTTTTCTTTGATAAGCTCCAGCGTTTCGCTCACCAGACGGCGATACCATTTCTCCTCCTCGCTGAAATAACGACCGGCATTGTGCATTTTGATTTTGTCCAAATGTCCAACAATCTCAAACTGTTGGGTCTCAACCATTCGGTTTACTTGGTAATAATAGGTTTTGACAGCTTTTTTTATGTCGTTACCAAAATATTTCTGAAGGCCGTCATCATATCGTTCTCTTTTCGGACCATCGATAAACCAAAGGCCATCACCGTCTTCTGGCTGTACCAAATGTACCGCGCCAATGGCATAATCGAGATGTAATTTATCGCGCCAGAAGTTAAAATCATCAGACAATCCGGGAATAAAATCAAATTCCAGGGCACGATATAGCAATATTTGCCCGCGATACATCTCTTTTAGCCGTGCTGTTTCCCGCACATAAGCGTCAGCATTTTCCTCTTTTAGCGAAAACGTTGTGGGAAAAGGAAGAGGCGAATGCTCGGCAAATCCCATAGCCCGGAAACCGAGTTCCAATGCTTTCTTAACATAGGCTTCGGGTTCGGCTTTGCCATCCGAAAAAGTGCTGTGTTGATGGAGGTTGTAGTCTGCCATTATAAATTCCGTTTGCTGTAAATTATTCCTTCCGCGAAGGTAAGACTTTTAACTGTATAACGGAATTAGCATTTGCCCCCGGGATTGTTTTCCTTTGGATAGTTTATCCAGTTTTTCTTTTTCAACCACGGAAAGAATAAAAGGATAATTCTGTAAAATTTTATTATATGAAAAGCAAAACGGGATAAAAGAATTTTTTTATACCTTTGCCGCCCGCAAAAGCTTTTGCTTTTCATGCCCGGATGGCGGAATTGGTAGACGCGCTGGTCTCAAAAACCAGTGAGGTAACACTCGTGTCGGTTCGACCCCGACTCCGGGTACTTTTTTTAGCCTTTGTTGATGAAAATCGACAAAGGTTTTTTTATGCCTGTTATAAAAACTATTACTGAACCAAATTAGGAACAGACCTGTCCGCCTCTACCACTTTGTAAAGCTTGTCGCCCCGCCGCAGAAGAGAAGTTACGGGAAACGAACATATATCTCCTTTTTTAACACTCTCCACTGCTTCGAGGTCAAGTCGTATTTCGTTGAGTACGTCTTCGTAAACTCCGGTGGTAGTGCCAATAACCAGTATTTTGTCACCAATTTCCAGCGAATGTGTTTCCAGCTTTAATTCGGCTACCCCTATTTTGCTGTAGTAATTGGTGATTTTCCCGATATAAATTTTTCTTTCGGTAGCCTGGTTGCCGTACTCTTCAGTCCATTCACCGGTTTTATGTCCGAGATAATAGCCATCCCAGAAGCCCCGGTTGTAAACCTGGGTGAGGTCGGTATTCCATCGGTCGATGTTTTCCTGTGTGTAATTCCCTTCAAACCAGGCATTGACAGCCTCCCGGTAAGTCCGGGAAACAATCTTCACATATTCAGGAGAACGCCCGCGGCCTTCTAACTTCAGCACACGCACACCGGCATTGAGAATTTTATCGAGAAAAGAGACCGTATTCAGGTCTTTGGGCGACATAATGTATTTGCCATCCACTTCCAGTTCGAGATCCGATTCGGTATCTTTCACAGTATATTTCCGGCGGCATGGCTGCAGGCAGGCACCCCTGTTGGCCGAGGAGTTGAGGTTGTCGAGGCTGAGATAACATTTCCCGGAAACGGCCATGCAGAGAGCCCCGTGGGCAAATATTTCAATTTGTATCAGCTCTCCTTTCGGCCCGCGGATATCCTGCTCGCGAATGGCGGTGGTAATGGCCCTCACCTGATCGATGCGCAACTCGCGTGCCGTAACCATAACGTCGGCAAAGTGTGCATAAAATTTTACCGCTTCTATGTTACAAACGTTGCTTTGGGTGGAAATATGAATCTCCACTCCTTTTTGGTAAGCATACTGAATGACCGCCTGGTCGGAAGCTATCACCGCGGTGATGTCGTTTTCTTTGGCTGCATCCACAATTTTTCGCATGAGCGAAAGATCTTCATCGTATATTTCGGTGTTCAGCGTAATGTACGAACGGATGTTATTTTCTTTGCAAATAGCGGTAATCTTCACCAGATCATCCAGGGTGAAATTTTTGGATGACCGGGAGCGCATATTCAGGTTTCCGATACCGAAATAAACCGAGTCGGCACCACCCTGAATAGCAGCCATCAGCGACTCATACGAGCCGACCGGAGCCATTATCTCCACCTCTTGTGCTGTCATTATCAGATTTTTGGGCTGCAAAAGTAATGAAAACATGGACATCCCACTGGCGCGCATTTGCAATGCGTGCTTTATTACAACTGTATTGCTACCTCCGCTGGCGCGCGAATGTTTCGCGTGCCTTAACTAACATCCGGTTCATCATCCATACCCTCCATCAAACGATTGAACCCGACCTTTTTTTGCCTTTTTCACATGAAAACATTTTATCTTTTACCGGCAACGAAACAAAAATTTTTTAACCCTTTGTTTTATTGAAAATAATAATAGTTTTGTTTCGACAAATCTAAAGTAAAGGAAAAGGTGTTATTATGTGCTCAATTTTAGGTATTCTGGACATTAAAACCGGAGCGGCAGGCCTGCGGGAACAGGCATTAGAAATGTCGAAAACCATGCGCCATCGCGGCCCGGACTGGTCTGGAATTTATATAAACGAGGAAGCCATTCTGGTTCACGAACGGTTATCCATTGTAGATGTGGAAAACGGTGCCCAACCGCTGATGAGTGCCGATGGCCGGCTGGCATTGGCTGTAAACGGTGAAATTTATAACCATCGCGAGCTGGAAAAAAACCTAAATCTCCCTTATGATTTCCAAACCAAATCGGACTGTGAGGTTATTAATGCACTTTATCTTGAAAAAGGAGCGGGTTTTCTGGAAGATCTAAGCGGTATATTTGCCTTTGTACTTTACGACAATAAGGATCATTCTTACTTTATCGGCCGTGACCATATTGGTATTGTACCTTTGTATTACGGATACGACGAAATGGGAAACTTTTATGTAGCTTCCGAAATGAAAGCACTTATCGGACATTGCACCAAAATAGAAGAGTTTCCCCCCGGACATTATTACAGCAGTAACGACAAGAAATTTGTCCGTTATTACCAACGTGATTGGGAAACGTATAATACTGTTAAAGATAATGTTACCGACAAAAAACAGCTAAAACAGGCTTTGGAAAATGCCGTACATCGTCAGCTTATGTCGGATGTTCCTTACGGCGTTCTACTTTCCGGCGGACTGGATTCGTCCATTATTGCAGCCATCGTTAGGAAATATGCTCAGCGGCGAATTGAAACTTCTGATATGCAGGAAGCCTGGTGGCCGCAAGTACACTCTTTCTCCGTTGGGCTGAAAGATTCTCCCGATTTAATAGCAGCAAAAAAAGTAGCCGATTATATCGGATCTGTTCACCACTCCTTTGTTTATACCGTTCAGGAAGGTCTGGATGCTGTTCGCGATGTTATTTATCATCTCGAAACATACGATGTTACTACTATCCGGGCGGCAACACCTATGTATCTCATGTCGCGGAAAATCCGTTCCATGGGTGTAAAAATGGTTTTGTCCGGTGAAGGAGCAGATGAAGTTTTTGGTGGTTATCTCTATTTCCACAAAGCTCCCGACGCCAGGGCATTACATGAAGAAACTGTGCGTAAACTTTCGCAACTGCACCTGTTTGACTGCCTGCGTGCCAACAAATCGATGGCGGCCTGGGGCGTGGAAGCACGCGTACCTTTTCTCGACAAAGAATTTCTGGATGTGGCTATGCGCCTCAATCCGGAAGACAAACTGGTGAAAAATGGAAAGATAGAAAAACACATTCTGCGCGAAATCTTCAGCGATTATCTTCCCGAAGAGGTATTGTGGCGTCAAAAAGAGCAATTTTCTGATGGCGTGGGTTACAACTGGATTGACTCATTGAAAGAGACAGCGGCCAAACAGGTGACAGATCTGGAACTGGAGAAAGCCGTTTTTCGTTTTCCCATCAACACGCCTCTGACAAAGGAGGCCTATTTTTACAGAACCATCTTTAATCATTTTTTTCCGGGTGACCAGGCTGCTAATTGTGTTCCGGGAGGTAAATCGGTTGCTTGCAGCAC
Source organism: uncultured Lentimicrobiaceae bacterium (assembly GCA_964473395.1). Lineage (GTDB taxonomy): Bacteria > Bacteroidota > Bacteroidia > Bacteroidales > F082 > Sulfidibacterium. The sequence continues at coordinate 4,204 of CAYYOW010000074.1, forward strand.
TCCGGAAGCCCTTGCATGGGATAAATCGCTCAATAATGTGATTGACCCCTCCGGCCGGGCGGTTCAACAGGTTCACAATAAATCTTACTAAGATTTACAGAACAATCAACCAAAAGGCCGGAAGCAAACAGTTTTCGGCCTTTTTAGGATAAACATTAACAGTTAACAACAAATAGAATAAAAAAGCAGTTAAGAACTGATAAAGAATAAATTAAGCATTAATTTTGTTTCGCAGGGGAAAGTGCTCAGACAATCATCTGACAAACAGAAAGAGTCCCTTTTTCCGGCGGAATATTAAAAAACATTGAGCCATGCGTACACTAAGTAAAACAAAGCTAAAACCAGGGGAAGATGCCCTTGCTTTTATTGACCTCTATCTGGCTTTACAGCCCAAAGCTGAAAATTTCCTTCCCTCTCACTATATGGATTTGCTCAAAAACTTTTACCGGCTTTGCTATGAAGAGCCTGACGATCCGGTTTATCAGCAAAAAGAGATACAACGCCAGCTACTGGTGCTGAAGGAAGCATTCCCGTCATACGGAGACGTTTCGCTTATGCTGTTTCCACATGAAGAGTCCAAAGCATTTCAGTACCGATCGCGGTTGAACAAGTTTCGTAGCCGGCTGATAAACCTCATGGATACCGAACTCATAAACGATGAAAAACAAGAAGAGGCCAAAAAAGTACTGGGCTTTCAGGATTTCTCCATGGGGACGCCTCCATTTACCCGGGCTAATCTGAAATTCCGTTTCAGCATTTTACTTGGCGAAGAAGTTACCATGCTGCGCCGTTTCCGGGAAGTACTGGGCATTTACGATGAACAGGAAAAACTACAGTGGAAATACCTGATGGATGTGTTGGAGCAAATGATTGTCCAAAGTGCGCATTATACCACCAAAGCCGAAAAAACGGACTTCCTGGAAAGAATGTCGCAAAGCACTTATTTTAAGGGCCTTAACGGCCTATTGACAACCGTGGTGAGCGGTAGTCCCGAGACAGCCATTAGCCTGCTGAAAGAAGAACTTTTTCACCCGAAACAGGTGGTGGTAACCGATTATGAAAGTGATGAGCAACTTTTCCAAAAAGTACAGGAAAATAATACGGCTGTTTTTGCTATCAAAGTCAAATCGCTTACTCACAATCCTTTTGGCAATCCAAAGTGGTTTCCTTTTTTAAGTCGAATGATTTTTGTGGACAACTCTCCCATGGCCATCCGTACCAATATCAGTCTGGTCTTTTGTTTCCACAACAAGATTATCCAAAGCCTCGACAAAGTCCACACCAAAAAATTAGGGGCGCTGGCCAATAGCCAAATGAACCTCCGGCTGATTCTCGAAAAGGTAAGCCTGGCTAACCTGCAAAAGTTCAAATTAAGTATGGATAACAAAATAGTTTCGTACGAAAATGAACTTGATCAGCTTAAAAAAGAACAACTTGGCGTTACTAACAACTTGGAGAAGAACTTGAGTCTGTTTAAATTTGACGAGTTCTCACGTCAGATTATTAAAGACAAATACGCCCTCTCCAAACTGAGTAACTACCTTGACCTGATTATTCGATGTGCTGATAGTTCCCGGCAAAGGGTGCTGAACAAAGCGCTCATCGAAACATTTGAAGAACGAACACTGCAATATTTTTATTCAGGAAACAAGAAACTGCATATTGCTACCGTGGTGGAAGGCGGCGGTAGAAACCAAATTAAAACTTACGGTGACTTTTTGCTTCAGCGGAAGCTAAAACCCGTCAACAAAGAGATTGTGGAACGCTGCCGGGTCATCCTTAACCTCTATCCCGACACCTATCAGCGTACGCTGAAAAATCATTTTCATAAAAATTTCGGTATCAATCTGTTTCTGGAAAAATACAAACAGTACCTTATCAAAGTTGAAAATGAAGCTGATAACGAAGGAAGGCTGAAAAATGTGCTCATCGACCTCGGAATTCTGGAGAAATACAATACGCTTACTCCCGGAGAGCAGCGTATCATCAAGGAGTTTATCAGCAACCTCACCAACCTGAAGAAGACATCCATATCGGATGACGTGCAAATGATTATCCGTGATGTGCTCTTTGGCAAGGAAGACAAGGTGCTGAAACCTTACATTCTTTTCAACAAATACTCTTCCTGGGAATACCTTGATTTGTTCCCCACCGACCGTTTCGACATTAATCCTTTCGACCTGGAGATAGGCATCACACCCGAAGGAAGAATAGATTTTGACCGGTTGACACTCCGGCTCGAACGAATGAAAAACACCTTCCAAATTTTCGATGAAAGCGGAAACATCTGGGATCGATTTTGTGAAAATCTGACCATCGTCATCAACGACCCGGCCAACCCTTCCGGTTATTCTGATTTCAACAACCCGGCTTTGTTGAGTTTTATTAAATTCGTAAGTACCAGCAAGATAACACTATTTCTTGATGAGGCTTATAATGATACGGTTAAAACAAAAGATCCGGCAGAGCCTAAGTGGCGTACCATCTCTCGCTATGTGATGGACAATCTAAATCAGAAATATGCACGGCTGAACATGGTTTCATCTATTTCCACCACGAAAAATCTGGGTGCAACCGGCGACAGACTGGGTGCCATTGTAGCCACCCCCGCGAAAAAAGAAGTTATAGAGTTTGCCCGCAAAAAGAACAACAAAGAAACCGGGAATACCAACTCTTTGTACATGCTTGTAAATGTTCTGGAAACAGCTCAGCAGGCTAAACGTATTAAAAATATTCTTGAAGAAAAATTACCGCAAAACGCTTCGCGACATAAAATAAAGCGGCTGATTGAGCAGTACATTGTCAGCACCTGTGTAGAACAATCAGACCACAAAAGCAAAAGGAAAAGTGACAGCCACCTGAAAAAGACCTTTGAAGGCAGTCCGCTTCACATTTTTCTGCTGAATGAAATGGTTTCCATCGACAAGCTCAACATGCTGGAACTTCCCGATGACTTTAAGTACAAAGACGAGCCCTTCTTTGCTTATTACCAAAAGCAACTGGTTGGTGCCCTCAACGGGTTCCGTGTAAATAAAAACTTCCGTAACGAGTCGCTGAAGCGGCTGGATATTGCCAAAGAAACTACTTCCGAACTCTTAGAGGGGGAAGAGGGAAAATATGCCCGGCTGGTTGCTTCTGACGGCTCTTTCCTGCTCAACATACAGTTAAGTTATTTCTTCTCTTTTCAGGATCTGGAAAAATTTACCCAAAAGCTAGCCGAACAACGTGGTATTGCCGTTATTCCTTACCAAACAGGTTTCCTGCGCTTTTCACTTGGTGGCTATCTTGAAGGATCAACCTCCTCATATAGTGTTTTCCGCAAAGAGATTAAAAACGCCCTGGAGATTGTCCTTAAATACTGGAGACTGTTTTATGAAGCCAAAAATGACGAAAAGAACAAAGGTCGCAGCACTGATGATTTGTTAGAGGCTATTTTCTTTTTATCTTCCGAACGGGCTTTCATTGACCAGGTTTTAGACGACTTTTCGCTGATACGCAATCTTCAGAAGAAGCCTTTTCAAACCCTGCTTATCGATAACCGGTGGACACTTTACCACGCTTCTCCTGCTGTGAGTGGCGTGAGTATTCATTCCATCGACAATTCACAAAACGCTGTCATTGAGTTTACTGATGAACTGGGACGTTGCTCCAGCCTTCCTGAATTTATTCAGAGCAAGGCATTCACTTCGATTTATGAAAATCTTCTGCCACAGGTTTATCCTAAAATCCCGGCTATCAAGCATCTGCCCTTTGGCCGGGTGCTGGCATATTATGGCAAATCAACGCTGTTGAAATATATCACCAACAAACTAAACTACGAGCCCAACCACTATGTGCTGGATGCACCGGATGAAGATCTGATTATGGCGGAAATTTTGCTAGAGATGGAACGGTTGCTGTTTTCCTCTGGCAAAACCAAAATAATGGCGCTACACAGCAGTGGTAACCACCACTCGGATGTAGCCAGGATGGAAGGGCTGAACAGCCTGCTGCGGAAATACATCGAGGAGCTGATGCTACATTTTAACCTGCCATTTGAAAATGACCCATCTGCACCCTCCATGTCGGAGCTGATACAGAGTATCCAGGAAAAATTTGTTGAGATTATCGGCGTGGGATTAAGCCGTATTGATTTGGATCATTCCCTGAAAGCTTTTGGTGATGAGATTTACACGCGCTTGGAAGAGGCGAACCTGCACCTTGGCAAAAAGCTCTTCGGCGACATACAACGCCGGATACACGAACGAGTGCATGCTCCAGAGCTAAGTCCGGCACAACGTATTGCTTTTCTCTATCTGTTAAAAGAAAAGAGCACTTTCAAAACGAACCTCATCGGTATGTTTGAAGCTTTCCAACAACAAATAGATAAGCTTGATGACCGGGAAACGGAAGCACTGATCAATGAATTTTTGTACAAAGCTTTACCTCAGGAGTGGCACCTGCTCTGGGACGAAGTATCGGAAAACGGAAATAAAAAAGTTCCGGCTGAAAACCTGCATCAGGAAACCCGCTGGTTTGTCCTTTTCCTCATTCAACTGATGAATAGTACTAAAGCTAATGAGCATTATTATCCTTATGTGCACACGGTGATGCGGTTGTCCGAGGCCGTTTTTCTCAAACAAAATTCTGCCATCAATGAAATGGTTCAGCATGGGATCAGTGTTTATGAACATTTTGATATAAAGCAACATACACTGATTGTGAACGAAGAGAAATCTCTGGAATGGATTCCCCGGATGCTTTCGCAATGCGGTGTGATAGCCACGGAACAAAATGTACAGACGCACACGCGCATTGTCACTGATTCTAAAAAGCGGGAGTTTCCTTACCATCGTCTTGACAGGACTCATGGTGAAGAAAACAAAAAGGAGAAAATCGATGCGCTGGCACAAAAGAATTCCAACGAATACATCAAAGTGCTGGACACACGTCCTATGCCCTCGTTTTTCCAAAACCGTATTCAACAGTTTATCGGAAACATGGATGCCGGCGATTACCGTTGTAAAATTTTCAATGGCGGATTGGTGAACGAATTATTTGTTTTCCACAAATCTTACATGAAATACCTTGCCGACAATTTCCGGCTGATGCAGAAACAGGAGGTTACCCTCGAAGAGATTCAAAAATTTGTTCCGGATACCATCTGTTTTTACGGTTTCCCGGAAAAGCTTATCTCTTTCCCTCAAGTCGGATATTTCGACATCCCGGGGCCGCGTGGAAACATCAAAACTATTGTGGCTCCGCTGCGTAAAGAGGCGGATTATTTCGGAAACATCAAGAAGCCACGCTTGACGGTGATGAATGAGAAGATAAAAGAGATGGGTGGCATTCCTATTCATGGCTCTATGTTCGCCGTAGAAGAAGAAGACGGTGCAGTTTTTGTTGTGCAAATCAGCGGTGACAGCGGTGTGGGCAAATCAGAAATGCTGGCAGCCATGATGCTGAAATGGATGAAACAAAACCTGACCGGTGTTCGCTCACTGAAAATGATTGCCGGCGACATGCTGCACCTTTTCCCCGATAAGGAAGGGAACCTTTATGGTATTGGTACCGAAGAGGGTGATTTCAGTCGCGTTACCGACTTTGATCCGGATTACATCAAATTCTATTATACTCTTTTTGAAAGCGCTTCCGACTCCAACGTGGAAGACCTGAATTCCAGGAGTACCATCAGTGGCCTTTGTGACGTGAGCATTCCTTATAAAATCGACATTATGCTCACTGCCAGCAACTTCGCCCGTGAAGAAGCCGGGATTACACGTTATGAAAATCCTGAAAACTTCATTCTTTACCGCAACTCGCACGGCGAACGTAAGGAAAAAGCCACCAGTGGTGATAACCCGAACTTCCAGCGGACGCTGATGCGTTACACCGGCGACAAAAACATTGTGGAGGTGATGGATCGTCACGGCGCCTATATCGACGATGTGCTGGATTGGGAGTATGACGATTATACCGGACATTACTACCTCTGTTCATCCTACAAAATGATTGACCAGATCAACCTTGAGGAAGTTGTTAGCAAGATTTTTATGGATAAGAAATTTTGCGAAGGGGACAAAGAGTGGACAATTTCGGAGGTTGATTTCGATATTATTAAGAACCGATTTTTGGCTACTGTTGTTTCGGAAGAAATAGAAAAACAGCAAATTATTGACCGTAACTTGTTTAACACATTATTTGATTCGCTGGCAAGCACACCGGCAGGGCAGCCGTTTGTGGCCGAAGAAGGCGAATTTGAAAGCAAAAAGTACCTTGTGGAAGCACTGAAAACAGGTGAAGGTAAAAAGGTACAGCTTGGTATCCTCTCCACCGACATTGGCCGTAAAGGCAAGGAGATTACCGGCCCTCAAATTGCTGCCGAAGATATGCGCCGTCTTATTCGCGAAGTGCGCAACAAACGTCCCGACATCAACGAAAGCAAAAACCGGGTGAAAAACCTCATTAGGGAAAAATATGCTGTCGTTTTTGCCAATATTGAGCAAAATGCAGAAATTGACCGCTACAATTTCTGGTTATGGCAGATGGAAGAGATGCGGAAGGTCAGACTGGTACGCATCGACCGTCCCAAAGAGGAAATTGATCTGTCAAACCTGAAAAAGCTTATCGATGTTGATTTGGAGTTTCAGCCGTTACTGGTAACACCAAACATGAACCTTGAGTTGTCTGCCATGAGCGAAACTTACCGGCAGTTATTACTCTTGCCACATATGGATGCGCTTATCGCGGTTTTCAAAAGTTATGCAGACGAGGTTTATGTCGTCGGCAACTATACGCAAGAGACGCAGATAAATAATGTCATCGTGCAGTTATTGCTGCTGAACCGGCACATCCTCAGCGACGACCTTACCAAAGGGATGCTCATGCACAAGGTGGATCGCGAAACTATTGCCGCCGCCAAACAGGCAGCTCTGGAGATAATCCACGCCGGAAAGAAATAGATGTCAAAACCATCGCTGCCAAAAATTATCCTTTGGCAGCGATGGTTTCAATCTCCACCAAAACGCCCAACGGCAGTTCCCTCACAGCAAAGGCAGCCCTTGCCGGAGGATTTTCCGGGTAGTATTTGCCATAAACAGTGTTCATAGCCGCAAAGTTGCCCATGTCGCTCAGCAAGCAGGTCGATTTTATCACATCCGAAAAATCATAACCAGCCTCTTTGAGAATAGCCCCGATATTTTTCATCACCTGTTCCGTTTGTTCGGTAATACCGCTTTCCGCTACTTTTCCGGTTTGCGGGTCAATAGCTACCTGTCCGGAAATAAACAACATGCCGTTGGCCTCCACGGCCTGGCTGTACGGGCCTATGGCTGCCGGTGCGTTAGGAGTATGGATAATTTTTTTCATGGTTATAATGTTTTCTTCAAAAATACAGGAATTATTTATCATCCGAAGACAAATAAATACTGGCGAGTGTTGTAAAAAGATGATAATTTTCATCTTAAATTGCATTTTAATTATGCCTTTGTTATGCAGTAAAATATTGTATAATCGGAAGTTTTTCGATTT
>CAYYOW010000075.1:0-11470 GCA_964473395.1 uncultured Lentimicrobiaceae bacterium
TATAAACTTCGTCATAACTTTCGCTGCCGATGGCAATTTTCACAGCCAAATGGAAGACTGTTTCACGGTTGTGACACAAATGTTTCAGCGATGCCAAGTTATCAAGGTCACCTTTTACGGTTTCCACGTTTAATCCCTGTAATGCACGGCTGTCGGTATGCACCAGCGCTCGTACCTCATGGTTTTGGTGAAGCAACATCCGTACAAGGTTTGCCCCGATATGACCGCTGGCGCCGCTTACCGCAATTTTCATAGGGAGAATTTTTTGGGAAAGGTAGAAAAATTTCAGAAAACACCCTCTCTCAGTCCGAATCCTGATTTTTAGTAACTTTGTACAATCAGCACAATTAAGACATATAAGGATATAAATAAAACGAACAATTTGGTTAGTTTCAGAATATCGCGAATGGAGGATATTTACTCTAAACGCATAGGAAGAACTGATGAACCACACCGTCACGACTATTACACTGTCCTTTTGGTGAAGCAGGCATCTGGAAAACATATAATTGATTTTAACCAATATCCTTTAGCTTCAAATCAGGTTTATTTCGTAAGCCCCGGACAAGTTCATCAGGTTGTGGAGAAAGAACAGTCATTTGGATATTGTATCGTTTTTTCAACTCTGTTTTTAGTAAAAAATAATATTCCTCAATGTTTTTTTGGCGATTTGAATTTATTCAATGATTACGGACAGTCACCTCCATTAGAACTGAATACCGAAGAGTTCAACATATTATCATCTTTTTGTGAAGAAGTACTTTCTTTAAACCATTCCAATTTTAAGTTTAAAGAACAGGCGATAGGTTCTTTTTTACAACTTTTTCTGATTCAGTGTAATAACCTTTGTTCTCTTCGTGTTGATAATCCTCTGGACAGTGAAGTTGGGAACGCCATATTGAAGAAGTTTAAGGAGCTTGTCAACCAAAAGTATCAGGTTTGGCACGCTACTGCTCTTTATGCGAGTGAACTAAATATTACTCCCGATCATCTTAACCGGGTGATAAAGTCTTTTATTGGTAAAACAGCTAAAAAATATATCCAGTCCCGAATTTGTATTGCTGCCAAAAGAATGCTTTATTATTCGGAATTGTCATCAAAGGAAATTGGTTATCAACTTGAATTTTTAGAACCTGCCAACTTTAGTGCATTTTTTAAAAAATGTACCGGCAAATCACCTTCAGCATTCCGAAAAAGACAATAAAAGCGGATTTTCATAAGCCTTCACCGCCTTTTTGCATCCCTCCCTCCTTTATTCTGTTCTACTTTTGAACCTTACAATAAAGCAAAAGTAATTTACAGCCTTTTGAAATTTTTAAAAGTTTAAAAAGAATGGTCTATTGACATACTTCTCAGATCAGAAAGTTAATACAAAGAGAGTCCCTTTTAGAAAAAGCAGCGGAACAGGTTAACAGAAAAGAGGATTACTATTTTTTGATTTACAACACCTTCGGTTCATAAACAACATACTAAATTTAAAACAGTTTTATTAATTTGAATTGTACTTCCGAACAGAAAGAACAAAATGAAAAAATATAAAAAAATAAGTGCAAAGGAACTTTATTACCGAGAAGCCAGCGACATACATCCGGCAAATACATTCTTTCATTTCTCATTTGCCAATTATTACGACCCCAGCAACATCAATTTTGGCGTTTTGCGGGTACTAAATGATGACCGTGTAAAGCCTAACAGCGGTTTTGGTACGCATCCACACAGCGAAATGGAGATTTTCAGCTACGTAGTTGAGGGAAAGCTAACCCATCGCGATAGTGCCGGAAACCAGGAAATTTTGAGTCGCGGGCATGTGCAATGTATTTCCGCCGGCACAGGATTAACTCACTCTGAGATGAATGAGCAAAATGATTGGTGTCGTTTCCTTCAAATATGGGTTGTCCCTGAGAAAAAAAATCTGCCTATCAGATATGATCTTCAAAAATTTTCTTTTGAAGACAGAAACAACAAATTGTTGCAAATAATATCCGGTACTAAGAACAAAGATGTTGCCCCGCTTTATCTGTGTCAGGATGTCAACGTCTATGTTTCTGAATTAACGGAAAAAGATAGACATTTACCTTTCACACTTAACTCCGACAGACAAGCTTATATATTTTGTTTTGAGGGGAGTATTGATATTGTCGGGTATCCCTCGTTAAAAGAACGTGACTCCCTGGAGATATTCGGTCAGGTTAATTCTGCGTTTTCACTTGCATCCGACAAAGCACATTTTATCATTATTGAGATGCAAAAAATAAATTCAAATTCATGAAAATTAAGAAAAACCTCTCACAGAGATGAATGAAAAATAGTAAAACAGATAAGATGAAGGGTAACGAAGAAAAATATACGTTAGTTGAAAACGTTGAACACAAACAATATGAATTTCACATAGGTGTACATATTGCCAGAATTGAATATATTAAGGCACAGAACATTGTTTATCTAACGCACACGGAGATTCCCACTCAACTGGAAGGAAAAGGTATTGGCTCTGCATTAGTAAAACAGGTTTTGCAAGACATCAAAGAAAAAGATTTAACATTAGTACCACTTTGCCCCTTTGTTGCGCTGTATATTAAACGTCATTCCAAATGGAAAGCACTGGTCTTAAGAGGGATAAATATAGCATGATTATGGAAAAAGAAATCAAAAAAGAATATACAAATGGTGAATTAACCATTGTTTGGAAACCAAAAAGGTGCATACATGCAACAGTTTGTGTAAAGACATTGCCAAATGTTTATCACCCCCATACGAAACCTTGGATAACTATTGAAGATGCCACTACGAATGAATTAAAAGCACAAATTATAAAATGCCCTTCGGGAGCACTAAGTTATTATATGATGAATGATAGAAAAGAACAAAAAGCCGAAACCATTGAAACAAAAGTTGAAGTGATAGAAAACGGTCCATTGCTTGTTTATGGAACGCTAAAAGTGGTTGATAAAAAAGGCAATAGCGAAACCAAAAACGAAATAACCGCTTTTTGCAGATGTGGACATTCCAACAACAAACCTTATTGCGATGGAGTACATGTAAAAATAAACTTTAAAAGCTAATTCTCGTGAATAAGATATGCTGAATCATGCTGTTTTGAAACCTTTTTCCACCGTGGAGCGAACGATAAACAAAAACCATCGCAGCGGAATAATCTTTCTTATGAACAGCAGCATTTTTCCCTGAGAGCTTGATACATAACGTATTTTTTTGCAGCGACTTGTGGCTGCTTTCCAGATGGTTTTGGCCACGACCTCCGGGCCTGGGGCCTCTTCACCGAATTTATCCGCATTGGATAACGTTACTTTTTCGTAAGCATCATATTCCGGAAAACCTTTCTTTTGAAAAACATCTTTCGAGCGGGAGTAAAAGTCGGTTTTTATGGCTGCCGGCTCCACAAGTTTCACGGCAATATTAAAAGGCCTCAGCTCAAATTGTAGTGATTCGGAAAAGCCTTCCACCGCCCATTTCGTGGCATGATAAACGCTGTAAACAGGGAAAGTAATCCTGCCGCCCACGGACGAAATATTGATAATTCTGCCTGCTTTCCGTTTCCTAAAGTAGGGTAGGAAGGCGCGGGTTACGTTCATTAATCCGAACACATTGGTGTCAAACTGTTTTTGAACTTGTTCGGGTTCTGCTTTTTCAAAAATTCCCACGGCGCCGTAGCCGGCATTGTTGACCAGCACATCAATATCGCCGAAAGCTTTCAACGCACTTTCCAGCGTTTCGGTAATCGTTTCGGGTTGAGTAACATCCAGCCGGAAGAGCCGGACATTCTCAAGCTTTTGTAAGGAGTGTTCTTTTTCGGGCGAACGCATGGTAGCAGCCACCTGCCATCCTTTCCGGGCAAAAAGTTCGACTGCTGCCCGGCCAATGCCGGAAGATGCGCCTGTAATGAAGATTGTTTTTTTCATAGCCTGGTTGCTTTTAACATTGGAAAAATAATCAGATAAAGAAATTTTCGCATGAAATCCTCCCGTTTGTGTTGCTGAGAAGCCACAAAGATACGATTTGTTTAGAATGGTTCTGAATAAATTTCTTAACTTTGCATAAGAATGTGTAGATTATTAAGAATAACTTTTCTTCACGAACAGAAATTATGGACAAACCTATTATCGTGCAGAAGCATTCCTTAAAAATGGATATGCAAGCAGGGACTTATTTCTGGTGCGCATGCGGCGGTAGTAATAACCAGCCGTTTTGCGATGGCTCACACAAGGGGACAACATTTCGGCCTGTAAAAGTGGAACTTGATGTGCCACAGCGGGTAAAGTGGTGTATGTGTCGCTATAGTAAAGAGGGGCCGTTTTGCGATAACACTCATCGGAAGCTATAAACCTGAGTTCGATATAAGCTTTAAATTGCTAATCCTCACAAATTTAGTTACAAATACGGAATATTTTTATCCAAAATTGGAATGTTTTCCTGTTTGGGAATCGTTCTCATAATGGGAAAATCCTATTTGGCCCCGACCTGATTATCTTATGATGCTGATTCTCAACATTATACATAAAGAGGCATGTATTTTGATATATTTATGTATGCAAAACATAACTCGTAACGGTAGGAAAGAGAAACGATGATTCTCATTTTGGGAATTTTCCAATTTTTGGAAACTTTTATTCTGAATTGAAGTAAAACATTAAACTAAAAAGAAATAAGCCCGACATGAAGCGTCCGCTAAAAATTTTTGTGGTTGAAGATGATCTTTTTTATGGGGAGCTTTTAAAGCGACATTTGGCATTAAATCCCGACAACGAAGTCCATCTTTTCAAAACGGGAAAAGAATGTCTTGACAAACTCTATCTAAAACCGGATGTGGTTTCACTTGACTACGGTTTGCCCGATGTGTCCGGTGATAAGGTTTTGAAAAAAATCAAAGAGGATTATCCCGAGCTTCCGGTCATCATTGTATCGGGGCAGGAGGATATTCAAACAGCTGTCGGATTACTTAGAGGCGGTGCCTACGACTATTTTGTGAAGGAGGCAGACACCAAAGACAGGCTGTGGAATACGGTGAATAATATCAGGCGGCACAAAGACCTGCGTATCGAATTGGATGAGTTGAAGGATGAAATAGAGCTGAAATATGCTTTTCGAAATATTATGAAAGGCAGTAGCCCGGCACTGAAAAAGGTCTTTTCTCTTATGGATAAAGCCATTCATTCCAAAATTACGGTTTCCATTTCTGGCGAAACCGGAACCGGCAAAGAGCTGGTGGCTAAAGCTATTCATTATAATTCACCAAGAGCCAAAAAGCCTTTTATTCCTATCAACGTTTCCGCTATCCCTAATGAGCTGATAGAAAGCGAATTGTTCGGCTATGAAAAGGGCGCCTTTACCGGTGCAAATACGCGTAAAATAGGAAAGTTTGAGGTGGCCGAGGGCGGCACGTTGTTTTTGGATGAGGTGGCTGAAATGGATGCCAACATGCAGACTAAACTCCTGCGGGTGATTCAGGAAAAAGAACTTACCCGCGTGGGTGGTCACGATGTTATTAAAACCAATGTCCGTTTGATTGTAGCCACCCATCGTAATCTGGCCGAAGAGGTGCAAAAGGGAAGTTTCAGACAAGACCTCTATTATCGCCTGCTTGGACTACCCATTGAGTTGCCACCACTTAGGCAAAGAGGGTTGGATATTATTTTGCTGGCCAAGTTTTTTGTGCAAAAATACTGTAAAGAAAATGGCCTGGAACAAAAAATGTTCACCAAAGGGGCACAAGACAGACTAATGAGTTACAGCTATCCTGGAAACGTCCGTGAACTTGCCGCCATTGTTGAACTGGCTGCTGTAATGTCGGATGGAAAATACATTGAGGAGCAACACATCAGTTTTAACTCTGCAGGTGTCCCTTCGGATATTTTATCGGAAGAAACCACTCTGGCTGGCTACAACATAAAAATTATCCATTATTTTCTGGAAAAATTCGATGGGAATGTAGTACTTACAGCGGAAAAACTGGGTATCGGCAAATCAACCCTTTACCGGATGCTAAAAAACAAAGGTATTTAATATGGTTGAAAAAACTGACAAACTGGCCTTGCTACGAGCTTATCTTGGTGACGACAAGCAGCAAATCAAGGAGATGCTGGAACTATTTCTGGAAAATATTCCCAACGATCTGAAGGATTTGGCATTACTTTGTAAAAAGAACGATGTTGAAAACATCAGGAGAACTGCTCACAGAGTGAAATCTTCTGTGAAATTTTTCGGATTGGACGAAGTGGGAGAAATTCTTCAAAGGATGGAAGCGCTCAGTCATGAAAATCAATCAAAAAACCAACTCGAAACACTGGCAAAGCAGGTAAACCAACTCCTGGGGCACGAGCTTGAACTACTTAGGAAAGAACTTACCTGGCTTTAAACTCCCCTTTCTTTGTTCCAATTATTTTCTCAACGTTTTTCACCCCGACTACACATTATTTTGTAATTTTGCGCTTCAATTTAAAATTAATCTAAATAGATACGCCATGAGTGACGAAAAGAGAGACAAGCGCGTTTTGGAGGAGGTCACTACCGGAGATTATAAATACGGTTTTGTTACCGACATTGAGTCGGAGCAGGCCCCAAAAGGGCTTACAGAAGATACCATTCGTTTCATTTCAAAAAAGAAAAACGAACCTGAATGGTTGCTGGAATTCCGACTGAAAGCATACCACCACTGGCTTACGCTGGAAGAGCCCACCTGGGCTTTGCTGCATCATCCGCCTATCAATTATCAGGATATTATCTACTATTCGGCTCCCAAGCCTAAAAAGAAGTTAGAAGGTCTGGACAAAGTTGATCCCGAATTGCTTGATACTTTCAACAAACTGGGTATTTCGCTGGAAGAACAAAAGCGGCTGAGTGGGGTGGCTGTGGATGCGGTCATCGATAGTGTTTCTGTGAAAACAACTTTTCAGGATACGCTGGCCAAGCACGACATTATCTTCTGCTCCATTAGTGATGCTGTTCAAAATCACCCCGACCTCGTGAAAAAATATCTTGGCTCTGTAGTACCCTATACCGATAACTATTTCGCTGCTTTAAATTCGGCAGTCTTCAGCGACGGTTCGTTTTGTTATATTCCCAAAGGGGTTCGGTGTCCCATTGAACTCTCCACCTACTTCAGAATTAATGCCGCCAACACCGGGCAGTTTGAGCGTACCTTGCTCATTGCTGACGAAGGTGGTTACGTGAGTTATCTGGAAGGATGTACCGCTCCCATGCGCGATGAAAACCAGTTGCATGCAGCTATCGTTGAAATTGTTACATACGATGATGCCGAGGTGAAGTATTCCACGGTACAAAACTGGTATCCCGGTAGCAAGGAAGGAAAAGGTGGTATTTATAATTTCGTTACCAAACGCGGTTTGTGCAAAGGCCGAAACTCCAAAATAAGCTGGACGCAGGTAGAGACAGGTTCGGCCATTACGTGGAAATATCCGAGTTGCATCTTGCTGGGTGATAACTCGGTGGGCGAGTTTTACTCGGTGGCTGTAACAAATAATTACCAGCAGGCCGATACCGGAACCAAAATGATACACCTGGGGAAAAACACAAAAAGCACCATTATCTCCAAAGGTATTTCCGCCGGAAGAAGCAACAACAGCTATCGTGGGCTGGTAAGGGTTTCAAAAAACGCTGATAATGCCCGCAACTATTCGCAATGCGATTCGTTGTTGCTTGGCGACAAATGCGGGGCACATACTTTTCCCTACATAAAAACGGGAAATGATACGGCTATTGTCGAGCACGAAGCCACGACGTCTAAAATCTCCGACGACCAGCTGTTTTATTGCCAACAGCGTGGTATTGATAAGGAAAAAGCCATTGGATTAATTGTTAATGGCTATGCCAAACAGGTGCTGAACAAACTGCCTATGGAGTTTGCCATGGAGGCACAGAAACTACTGGCCATTACACTGGAAGGTAGTGTGGGGTAGAAAAAAATAAATATTGACATTAACATATAAGAAATGCTTTTAAACATAAAAAACTTACATGTTTCCATCGATGGGAAAGAAATTATTAAAGGACTTAATTTTAGTGTAAACAAAGGAGAAGTTCATGCTATCATGGGGCCCAACGGCACCGGGAAAAGCACACTGGCAGCAGCCATCACGGGTCGCGAAGGCTACGAGATTACGGAAGGCGAAATTATTTATAAAGGCCAGGTCATCAACGACTGGTCGCCGGATAAAAGAGCCAATGAAGGTGTCTTTCTCAGCTTCCAGTATCCCATCGAAATTCCAGGCGTCAGCATGACCAATTTCATGCGTACAGCTCTCAATGCCAAGAGGGAATACCATGGCCAGCCACTCATCTCCGCGAGAGATTTTCTGAAAAAAATGGAAGAAAAGAAGAAGCTGGTACAGATTCAGTCCAAGCTCACCAACCGTTCGGTAAATGAAGGTTTTTCGGGTGGTGAAAAAAAGAAAAATGAGATTTTCCAAATGGCCATGCTCGAACCGGAACTGGCTATCCTCGATGAAACCGACTCAGGACTCGACATTGATGCTTTGCGGGTAGTTGCCGGTGGTGTAAACCAACTGAAATCCGGCGAAAACGCCTTTATTGTGATCACTCACTACCAACGTTTACTGGATTACATTGTTCCGGATTTTGTGCATGTTATGTATGATGGCCGTATTGTAAAATCGGGAGGTAAAAAGCTGGCCATAGAGCTTGAAGAAAAAGGCTACGAGTGGATCAAAGAGCAGTTTGACGACTAATCCGGTAAAAGGAAAAGAGGTTATGGAAAAAATAAAAAGAGCAGTCTATCCACTGGAAGAAAATTTCATTCGACATTTCTCCGAACATTTGGAGAGATTAAGTAGCCACGATAGTCCGAAAGTTGCAAAGATGCGTCGCGAAGCCATGGAGGCTTTTCAACAATCAGGTTTTCCACATAAAAAGATGGAGCAGTGGCGGAATACGGATATGGAAAGCGTATATAACGAAGACCTTGAAATTTTCGATAGAGAAATACCTTACGAAAAGCAGCTAAGCGAAATTTTTCTATGCGAGGTACATGGTTTTGAAACGCGTGTTCTTTCCGTGCTGAACGGTAGTTTTTACAGCACCGATGAGGAAAAGCTCTCTGTGGATAAAAACGGTGTGGTTGTAGGAAGCCTGGCCAAAGCCATGCAGGAATATCCTGAGCTAATTGAAAAGTATTACGGCGAAATAATGCAGCAAACCGATGGTTTCAAGTCACTGAACACGGCTATGGCTGCCGATGGTGTTTTTATATATGTACCCGACAATGTGGAGGTAGAGAACACTTTTCAAATTATCAATATTTTGAATAGGCCAGGGTTGGTTATCAATGCCCGTAGCATTATCATTCTGGGGAAAAATGCCAAACTCAGGCTGTTGCATTGCGATGACTCCGTTAATCATCATGCCGGGTTGATTAACAAAGTGAATGAAATTTATCTCGGCGAAAATGCTGAACTGGAGCTTTACAAACTGCAAAATCTGAACGATGAAACGGCTCTATTAAACCAGACTGCAATTCATCAGTCTGCCCACAGCCGGTTGAAAATAAATGCTTTTTCGCTCAATGGCGGACTGATTCGAAATGAAATATCTGATTTGATGAATGGCGAAGGAGCATGGTCAGATATTCGCGGATTATACCTTGTAGATGAGCAGCAACATATTGACAACCAGCTTCTTGTTTATCATAACATGCCCCATTGCAACAGCAATCAACTTTATAAGGGTATTTTGGATAATGAAGCCTCGGGTGTTTTCAATGGCTATATTTATGTGGCAAGAGATGCGCAGCAAACCAATGCTTTCCAGAGAAACAGTAACATTTTACTGACCAAAACAGCACATGTGGATACCATGCCGCATTTGGAGATTTATGCCGATGATGTGAAGTGCAGCCATGGGGCTTCGGTAGGACAACTGGATAATGAAGCATTGTTTTATCTTATGCAGCGTGGTATTCCTTTCGATGACGCGCGTATGCTGCTTTTATATGCTTTCGCCGATACCATCATCAATGAGATTTCTATCGAAGCGCTTCGTATCAACATTGAAGACATGGTGAAACGGCGTATCCGGGGCGATTTGTCTATTTGCGACAGATGTGTTTTACATTGCAGCACCCCCGAAACTCCCGTTATATTTGACATTGATTTAAGCAAAATTTAATATCATGGATATTAACCAAATTAGAAAAGATTTTCCCATCCTTGACCAAAAAATCAACGGGAACCCATTGGTTTATCTTGACAATGCAGCAACTACTCAGAAGCCGCTACCTGTTATTAAAAGGATTTCAGATTATTATCTGAAAGAAAACAGCAATGTACATCGTGGAGTGCATCACCTTAGCCAGGTAGCCACGGAGGCTTACGAAAATGCACGCAGGTATGTTGCTAATTTTATCAATGCAAAAGAGAGTAAGGAGATTATTTTTACGCGTGGTACTACCGAGTCCATCAACCTGCTCGCTACCGTTTTTGCGCCCTGGGTTCAGGCCGGTGACGAGATTGTGGTTTCAGGAATGGAACATCATTCCAATCTGGTTCCCTGGCAGCAATTGTGTGAGAAAAACAAGGCACGGTTAAAAGTACTTCCTGTTGACCTCAACGGAACCCTCGACTTGAATTTTCTGGAAAAAATGCTTACACCGCGGGTAAAGCTGTTGGCTATTACTCATCTCTCCAATGTGCTGGGAACTATCAATCCGGTAAAAGAAATTGTACGTATTGCCCACAACAAGGGGGTGCCGGTACTGCTGGATGGTGCCCAGGGTATTGCTCATACTAAAGTGGATGTACAGGATTTGGGCGCTGATTTCTATGCTTTCTCCGGACATAAAATGTATGCTCCAATGGGTATCGGCGTGTTGTATGGCCGTTCTGCATGGCTCCAAAAGTTGCCTCCCTACCAGTTTGGTGGAGAGATGATAGATGAGGTAAGTTTTGAGAAGGCCACTTTCAACGACCTTCCTTATAAATATGAAGCCGGAACGCCCAATGTTGCCGGCGCTTTGGGGTTAGAAGCTGCTTTGCGTTATGTGGATGAAACGGGATGGGAAGATATTTTAAAGCACGAAGATGCGCTGTTTCGTTATGCTTCAGAGAAGTTGGAAAGTGTTGATGGTATGCGTATTATTGGCAGGGCCAGGGACAAGGCTGCCGTCATCTCTTTTCTGATTCATGGTATTCACCCTTTTGATTTAGGAACGTTGTTGGATCAAATGGGAATTGCTGTTCGGACCGGCCACCATTGCGTACAGCCACTTATGGACTTTTACTGTATCCCCGGAACAGTAAGAGCGTCTTTCGCAATGTACAATACCATGGAAGAAATCGATATTTTTGCCGAAGCGGTGCGGAAAGCAGTCAGTATGTTGCGTTAACGGACATAAATCAAAAAATACAAAGATGAATATTGCTGAAAAAGAACAAACGGTCATTGAAGAGTTTTCCCTGTTTGAAGACTGGATGGACAAGTATTC
>CAYYOW010000076.1:0-10813 GCA_964473395.1 uncultured Lentimicrobiaceae bacterium
CATTTTCTCAACTTCGCAACTTCACAACTTCTCAACTTCTCAACTTCTCAACTTCACAACTTCACAACTTCGCAACTTCGCAACTTCACTCTTTTCATTCATCATTTCTCTATTCAAAAAGGTATTATTTTCTGAAAAACTTACTACTGTTACTTTTTATGGATTAATCCTGTTTATCTTTTTTATCTTTGCACAAACTTTTACTTATGCTTGAACTTCAAAGAATCAGGGAAAATAAAGAGGAGGTCGTTGAACGCCTCGCGGTGAAGAATTTTGACGCCGCTGCCCTTGTTGAAGAAATTATTGACCTGGATCAGCAGCGCCGGGCAAATCAGAAGACACTGGACGATACGCTGGCACGGTCGAAACAACTGGCAAAGGAGATTGGCCGGTATTTTAAATCGGGCGAAAAGGAGAAGGCTGAAACGGTCCGGGAGGAGTCGCTGGCGCTGAAAGAGCAGGCAAAAGCGTTGTCGGAACAGGCTGACAGTATTGTTGCGAAGTTGAACACAAAACTTGTTGAGCTTCCCAATGTTCCTCATCCTTCGGTTCCGCGTGGAAAAAGTGACACAGACAACGAGCAGGTTTACACGGAAGGCAACTTACCCGGACTTCCTGAAAACGCACTACCACACTGGGAGTTAGCCGATAAATATAAGATTATTGATTTTGATTTGGGCAGTAAGGTAACCGGCGCCGGCTTTCCGTTTTACCGCGGGAAAGGAGCCCGACTACAACGGGCACTCATCAACTTTTTTCTGGATGAGGCCATTGACGCCGGATATCTGGAGTACCAACCGCCGCTGATGGTAAATGAAGCTTCCGGATTTGGCACGGGTCAGCTTCCTGACAAAGAGGGTCAGATGTATTTTGCCGGTCTCGACAAACTTTACCTGATTCCTACGGCAGAGGTCCCACTGACCAATATCTACCGCAACGTGATTTTGAAGGAAGCAGACCTCCCCGTGAAAAACGTAGCTTATTCCAGCTGTTTCCGGCGTGAAGCCGGCTCGTATGGCAAGGATGTACGCGGATTAAACCGCCTGCATCAGTTTGACAAAGTGGAGATTGTACAGATTCAGCATCCTGATAAATCGTATGAAACACTGGAAGCAATGAAAGAGCATGTAGCTGGATTGTTACGCAAACTGGAGCTACCTTTCCGGATTCTTCGCCTTTGTGGCGGTGACCTGAGTTTTACTTCAGCACTGACATTTGACTTTGAAGTCTTCTCCGGCGCACAAAAACGATGGCTGGAGGTGAGTTCTGTTTCCAACTTTGAGAGCTACCAGGCCAACCGGATGAAATTACGTTTCAAGGGAAAAGATGGAAAAACACGGCTGGCACACACCCTCAACGGCAGTGCTTTGGCGCTTCCGCGTATCGTGGCAGCCCTGCTCGAAAATAACCAGACACCGGACGGAATTAGTATTCCCAAAGCTTTGCAAAGCTACACGGGTTTTGATATTATAGACTAACTTATTCTCATGATCAGGCCTAAAAAATATCTGGGGCAGCATTTTCTGAAAGATGCCAACATTGCCCGGAAAATCACCTCCTGCCTTGATGAAAAATACGCCACAGTCTGCGAAATAGGTCCCGGAACCGGTATTCTGACAAAACTACTTCTCGAAAGAGAAAGCCTTTCGGAACTAACTCTGATAGAGATTGATACGGAGTCGGTGGAATATCTGAACAACCATTTTTCTGATGCGAGGCTTCGCGTTTTGGAAGCTGACTTTCTGAAAAGTAATCTACCGGCATTGTTTCCGAACGATGTGGCGCTCATTGGTAATTTTCCTTACAACATTTCGAGCCAGATATTTTTTAAAGTACTGAAAGACCGGAACCGTATCCCCGAAGTGGTGGGAATGATTCAAAAAGAGGTAGCCGAGCGCATCGCTGCCCCGCCAGGAAATAAAACCTATGGTATTTTGAGTGTATTACTACAAAGCTGGTACGACATTGAATACTGTTTCACGGTTAATGAAACGGTATTTTTCCCACCTCCCAAAGTAAAATCAGCGGTTATCCGGCTTCGACGAAACGAAACTATCGCCCTCGATTGTGATGAAAACCTATTTTTCAAAGTAGTAAAAGCTGCTTTCGGACAACGGCGGAAAACGCTACGCAATGCCCTGAAGGTACTTTTTGGGCACTTTGAATTTGATCATCCTTTGCTGAGCCAACGGGCAGAGCAGCTTTCTGTTTCTGATTTTGTCACGCTTACCCGGTTGTTTGAGGGTGAAGACTGATTTAATGGTATTTTTGTGAAAAAATCAGCCAGTGGGGAAGAACAACGACATCCAAAAAACACTTTTAGCCATTGTGCACAGTCTTCCCGAAAGTCCGGGCGTTTACCGCTATTATGACGGCGAAGGGAAGATTTTGTATGTGGGGAAAGCCAAGAATCTGAAAAAGCGGGTTTCGAGTTATTTCAACAAAGAGCCTGAAAGTGGGAAACTACGGGTATTGGTAAAAAAAATCAGGGACATAAAATTCATTGTTACCGAAACCGAACTGGATGCCCTGTTGTTGGAAAACAACCTGATAAAGAAGCTCCAGCCTCGATACAATATCATGTTGAAAGATGACAAAACTTATCCCTGGCTTTGTATCAAAAAGGAACCTTTTCCACGGGTTTTTTCCACACGCCATGTGCTGGATGATGGCTCGGAGTATTACGGGCCGTACGCCTCGGTGCGCATGATGAAGACACTGATGGATATTATCCGTAAACTTTATCCGCTGCGTACCTGCAAGCTGAACCTCTCACAAAAAAACATCCAAAAAGGGAAGTTCAAAGTCTGTCTTGAGTTTCATCTCGGCAACTGCAAAGCACCTTGCGTAGGAAAACAATCGGAAGAGGATTATCTAAAAACCATCGACGAGATACGGGCCATTATAAAAGGTAACCTGAGTGAAGTCATCGATGCTCTGCGTAAAGTGATGACAGACTACGCACAAAAAGAAGATTTTGAAAATGCTCAGTTGGTGAAAGAAAAGCTGGAAAACCTGGAAAATTACAAAAGCAAATCAACCATCGTGAATCCGCACATCAATAATGTGGACGTATTTTCTGTTTTGGACGAGGAAAACCAGGCCTATGTCAATTATCTGAAGGTGATGAACGGCTCCATTGTACAGGCGCATACGGTGGAAGTGAAGAAAAAGCTGAACGAAACGCCGGCTGAGATACTGACTTTTGCCATTACCGATTTCAGACAGCGTTTTAGTAGCCATGCCGATGAGATTATTGTCCCGTTCCGGCCTGAAATGGGCTGGGATGAAGTGAAGATTACCGTCCCACGGCGTGGCGACAAAAAACAGCTGCTGGAACTTAGTCAGCGCAACACCAAATATTTCAGAATGGAAAGGCAAAAGCAGCAGGAGCTGGTTGATCCCGACCGCCACAGCTGGCGTATCCTCGAAAAAATGAAACTGGATTTGCATTTGAATGTTCTGCCCGAAGTCATTGAATGTTTTGATAATTCTAACATCCAAGGTGCTTACCCGGTGGCATCCATGGTGCAGTTTGTGAAAGCCAGGCCCAACAAAAAAGCATACCGCCATTTCAATATCAAAACTGTGGAGGGACCGGATGATTTTGCTTCCATGGAGGAGATTATCCTACGCC
Source organism: uncultured Lentimicrobiaceae bacterium (assembly GCA_964473395.1). GTDB lineage: Bacteria > Bacteroidota > Bacteroidia > Bacteroidales > F082 > Sulfidibacterium. Next base: position 3,638 of record CAYYOW010000076.1, read on the forward strand.
GTTATGGGAGGCTGCTGGAAGAGGAGAAAACTTTGCCACAGCTGATTGTGGTAGATGGTGGAAAAGGACAGCTAAGTGCAGCCGTGAAAAGTTTGAAAAAACTGGGACTATTTGAGAAAGTCGGTATTATTGGTATTGCCAAACGGTTAGAAGAACTTTATTTTCCTAATGATTCCGTGCCTCTTTATCTTGACAAAACATCGGAGACACTACGTGTTATTCAACAGTTACGGGATGAGGCCCATCGTTTTGGCATTACGCATCATCGTAATAAGCGTAGAAAAGGAACATTGAAATCAGAATTAACTGAAATAAAAGGTATCGGTAAGGACACCGTCCAAAAACTATTACGAAAATTCAAGTCTGTGAAAAAAATCAGCGAGGCTTCGGAGGCGAGTATGGCTGCTATTATAGGCAAGGCTAGAGCGGGAATAATTTTCCACCATTTCCATCGCGTTTCCAGCCAATAAAAAAAGCCCTCCGGTTTGGAGAGCTTTTCTTGATTTTAAATAGTTTTTATTCCAGTGTAAATTTCACGGGAAGGTTAAAAGAGACCCTAACCGGTTTTCCGCGTTGTTTTCCGGGTATCCACTTGGGCATACTTTTTACGACTCTAACCGCTTCTTCATCACAGCCGCCGCCGATACCGCGAAGCACTTTTACATGGTCAATGCTACCATCGGGCTCCACCACAAAGTTGATAAACACACGGCCCTGAATACCACTCTCTTTAGCCAGCTCTGGGTATTTGATATGGCTGGCAAGAAATTTCATCAGCGCCCCAACACCGCCCGGGAAAGAAGGCATTTTTTCCACGACCATAAAAATATGCTGTTCGGGAACCGATTCATCCTCTTCCGGAGGTACATATTCATCTACTTTGGTATTCATGTTGGCATCAACATCAATATCAATATCCTCGTTCACCTTGACGTCATTGTTCACAATTTTAATCTGTGTAACCGTTTTTGGAGGAGGTGGCGGGGGTGGTTTCACCTTTTGTTCGGTAATGGGGACCATCTCCTCGGGAGCATTGTCAGCCTTCTGTTGCGTCAGGTTATATGTCCTCTTCTCGTAACTTTTATGATTAAAAGAAAAAAGAACAAGCGCCAATGCAATGACGAGTCCAATCTCAAAAAAGAGAGCCTTCTTGCCTTCGAGGTCAGCTTTAGGTGTTTTTCTGGATTCCATTCTTTTTTTGTTTAATAATTTTTTATTTATGAATACTTTTTCCGGCCGCTAAAATAGTTAAATTCTTTTTAATGGCTTTCTTTTCTTCTTATTTTTTTTCGATACAGATAAATAAAAAGCAGCCATCCTATTATTGCACCTGTTGTATCGGCAAGAAAATCAAACCTATTCCCATCTCTTCCTACAAAAACATAATATTGCAGAACTTCGGTTATCAAACCATAAATAGCAGTAACAATAACCGCAATAAGTCCAAACAGATAACGTTTATTGCTGCTAAAATATTGCTCACGAAAGCCAAATAAGATGAGGAAAGCCAGTCCTCCGAAAATAAAAAGGTGAACAGCTTTGTCAGGTTCCAACCAGCCCCAAAAGGTGACTATTGTTGGGAAATCGTTACCAGGCAAACCGGTCAATAGCAGGATGATGATTGACCACAATAGAGCAGGCCATATTTTTTTTAGCATAAGCCGGTTACTATGATTCAATAAGATTTTTATATGCAGTGGCGTCCAACATTTCGTTTACTTCGGCAGGATTGGCCATCTTTATTTTCACTATCCAACCCTCACCGTAAGGATCTTTATTAATCATTTCAGGTTCATCTTCCAGCTTTTCATTCAGCTCAAGAATGGTTCCTCCCATGGGAAGCAACAGGTCTGAAACTGTTTTAACAGCTTCTACAGTTCCAAAAGCCTCACCTTTCTCCAGCGTTTCGTCGATGGTTTCAACCTCCACAAAAACAATATCTCCCAATTCATTCTGGGCGAAATCGGTAATGCCTATGTACGCATTTTCTCCTTCAACTCTCACCCATTCGTGATCGTTAGAATACTTTAATTTTTCAGGTATGTTCATAGTTTTTACGTTTTAAAAATAATGCCTCAAATTTACATTAAATTTTTTCACAAAACGTAACGATATTTATGAAGTCGTCTAAATTCCCAGCCTATTTCTGGCCCAGTGAGATACCCAGCCCCATGGCCGTTTTAACCAGTGCATTATCAGGGGTCACCAGGTTTGGTTTGGCGATGGCATCTTTCAGTGGAACGGCTACAAAATCAGGATGACGGTAAGCTACCATTTTTCCAAAATCTCCATCGAGTACCATCTCAAAGGCTCTTACCCCAAACTGTGCGGAGAGTACCCGATCGTAAGCTATTGGAACACCGCCACGTTGCAGGTGACCCAACACAGTTTCCCGCATATCATGCTTAAAGCCAGCTGCTTTAAGCTGATTGATCAACTGCCGGGAGATACCACCCAGTTTTAGATTTTCGTAGCCCACTTCATCATTTTCTCTGACAGCCATTTTGCCACCTTTGGGATATGCTCCTTCTGAAATTACTACCACACCAAAGCCACGGTCATGGACAAATCGTCTTTCAAGTGCTTCTTTTACAACTTCAATATCGTAAGGCATTTCCGGTATCAGGCACACATCGGCTCCCCCGGCTACAGCGGCATTCATGGCAATCCAACCAGCTTCACGGCCCATCACTTCCAGCACGAAAACCCGGTTATGGCTGGCAGCTGTAGTAACCAGCTTATCAACAGATTCAGTAGCTATTTCAACAGCCGTCTGAAAGCCAAATGTTGAATCTGTGGACGAAAGATCGTTGTCGATGGTCTTGGGAACACCGATAATGTTCAGCCCTTTCCGGTAAAGTTTCTCGGAAATCCGTTGCGAACCATCGCCACCAATGCTGATAACAGCATCGATATGCATAATTTGCAATTTACGAATCATCTCATCGGAGCGATCAACGGTAATCCACTTCCCATTTTTATCTTTAATAGGCCAGGCAAACGGACCCCCTTTGTTGGTAGTTTCTATTATGGTACCTCCTTGAAAATGGATGCCTTTTACCTTTTTGTTGTCCAGAACAACCACTTCGGTAGGTTCCCATAAAATTCCATTAAAAGCCTGGATGCTGCCCAGCACTTCCCAATCTTTTTCCTGCGATGCACGGTGGACAACGGCGCGTATAACGGCGTTCAATCCCGGACAATCGCCACCACCGGTGGCTATAAGTACTCGTTTCATCATTATTTCTTTGTATTTTGAAACGCAAAAGTAATCATATATCAAATATTCCGACCCGGTTACTCCTGTGAGAAGATGAAAAGGCAAAGAGCAGGGCCTGTGAATGATTGCACACCTGATTACAAACGATTGAGAAAATCCTAAAAAAATTATGGAGAAACATAACGATTGGACAATTAAGCCAAAAAGGAAGCCATTGTGGTATTAAATACGGCAATGGCTTCCTTCCAGTAAGTTATTTTTCCGGTTTTTGAACACAATAAACAGGATGTCTGGTTGTGAGATCCTTTTTTATCAACTTTTTTAATTTTTACTGTCGTAATATTTGCCACAACGGCATCATATTCTTTGGAAGAAAGGATTTTTGATGATCTAAATTTTGTTTGCTCAATAATAGGGAAATTTGTGGCTGCACAGCTGTTTTAGCATACTTTAACATGAAATAACACACTGAAGCAGACCACTGTTTCCATCGGTTTTCATTTGTTATTTACTCACAAATCATTAGCTAATAAGTAGTCACCTGAGCTCGGTATAAGATTTGGAAAAATGAACTTAACCTATTTATCTATTTTTTCTCTATTTTTGGCACCGAAAACATACAAAAAATATGAGCAGGGAAAAAACAACCATTCTTACTTTGGATGCCGGTGGAACCAACTTGGTTTTCTCGGCTGTTCAAAACAGGCAAATTCTTAAACAAAAAGTTCATAACCCAGCTCCTTCCGAAAATCTTGAAGATTTTTTAAGAAAAGTCATCAAGGGTTTTTCCGAATTACAGCAACAAGTGAAGGCAAAAGCCCGTGCCATAAGCTTTTGTTTTCCAGGACCAGCTGATTATGAGAACGGGATTATCGGTGATTTGGAAAACCTGCCTTTCTTCATGGACGGAATTCCTCTGGCCAAAATGCTGGAAGAGGTTTTTAAAATTCCTGTTTTTATCAATAACGACGGCGACTTGTTTGCTTTAGGAGAGGCTATTGAAGGCTATTTAAGAGAGATAAACAGGGAAAGCAAAAGAGAATTCCATAATTTGCTTGGCGTAACACTTGGAACGGGTTTTGGCGGAGGCATTGTGGTCAACGGCAAGCTTTTTGGTGGCGACAACTCGGCTGCTGCCGAAGTTAACCGTATGAGTAATCCTCTAAACCGCGAACAAAGTGTGGAAGAGGTACTAAGCATTCGTGGAATTCGTCGTTTGTATGCAGAAGCAAGTGGAATTTCCGTAGAAAAGACACCGATACCTTTTGAAATTTTTCAGGTAGGGTTGGGGAAAAAGGAAGGAGATAAAGAGGCAGCCGTGAAAGCATGGAAAACATTTGGTCTCGTACTCGGCGATGCTTTGGCCAACGCCGTGAGCCTTACTGACAGTTGTGTAGTTATTGGCGGCGGCTTGTCGGGTGCTTATTCGCTTTTTCTACCAACAGCCTTGGAGCAAATGAACAGCACCTTTCAAAAAAACGATGGCAGCCGGATGCCACGTATGGAACTGACGGCTTACAATTGGGAAAATGCTGTAGAAAAAGCTGCTTTTCTAAAAGATGAGTCCCGGATTCTGGCTGTTCCTTTTTCTGACAAAACACAGATTTACTACCCGCAGAAGAAAATTGTCGTGGGTATCAGCCGGCTGGGAACCAGCGAAGCTGTGGCCGTAGGTGCTTATGCTTATGCAGTGTCAAAGCTGGGTTTGTAAAGTCTTTCGGAAGGATTTTTAAATTATTTTTTTCAGCATAAGTTCTTCCCACGAAAACACCGTGGCAAATCCTTGGTTTTTCATCTGCTCCCTGAATACTTTGTCTGTTCCGTGATGCGTGATGAGTACAAAATCGCCGCCCCAGGCCCCCAATGATTTTACGACACCCCGATGTCCTTTGAAGAAACGCTCTTTCACAGGTACAATACCAAGAATGGCAGACATGATTTCTTCGTGCTCCCGGAGGAGGTTTTCAAAAAGATCAAGAGTTTCGGCTTTCACCAGGGCCTCACCTATAGCAGAAATCCTTCGGATTTCTTCTTTCCCGTAAACGGCCATCTTTTTAAATCGTTCAATACTTTCATCGCTGCGTTGTTTTTGTCCCAGATAAACAAAATAAATCCGATCCTTAAACGGTGGAAGCCAATGAGCTGGCTCCACAACAGGCTTATCATCAGTTAATCGATAAAAGACAGGAGCTTCCACCCGCGCACAGGCCACATCGTATCCTGAGCCTCCAAGGGCTTTGCGCTGAAGAGCAAAGGCATCAACACCTGCCCACGCTGCCAGATTAGCCACCAGCGTAGAACTAGAGCCAAAACCAAATTCCGTATCAAATTCCAAACGGGTTTCCACATCAAAACTCCGCTTACCATTTAAAAACCCAGGCGCCAGTTTGCGGGCAACGGAAAGAATTTTCATCAGTTTCTCAGCCAGTTTTTTATCCGTTGTCTTCCGTATTTCCAATGAAGGAATTTCATACGTAGTCTGAAACCACAAGCCACCCGGTTTATAGGCTGTCCAGAGCAAACGGGCACCGTCTTCAGCGGAAGTAGAAACAACCTGCAGATGTTGCCCGCAGTTTAGCGGTACAGCCAAAGCATGTGCACCGTGCAGTACCAGATACTCTCCCGTAATCAGGAGTTTGCCGTGCGCATACCAGGTTCGTTGTTGTTGCATTATCTGGAGAGACGAAGGTTTTTAATAAAATCACCCACCTCAGCAAAAGATACTTTGTGGCTGGAAAAGTAATTTACTGCTTTTTCTTTTTCACTTTGTGAGGCTTTGAAATGGTTCAGAATATTCATCAAATGCATCTTCATGTGTCCCTGCTGGATACCTTTGGTGACTAGTGAACGAATGGCAGCAAAATTGTTGGCCATTCCCAGCGTGGCTGTAATCATCATCAACTCTTTTGCTGATGGCTTTCCCAACATCTCCAACGAATGTTTGGCCAGCGGGTGCAAAGAGGTAAGCCCACCAACTGTTCCAAGTGCAAGGGGCAATTCAATTCCGTATTTAAACCGACTGTTTTTTATCTCCACATGCGACAGGCTTCTGTAGTGCCCGTCTCTGGAAGCATACGCGTGGCCGGCAGCTTCGATGGCTCTAAAATCATTACCCGTGGCAATGGCTACCGCATCAATACCATTGAAAATACCTTTGTTATGTGTCGCGGCACGAAAAGTATCAATTTCCGCAATTCGGACTGCCGTTTCAAACTTCCGGGCAAACTCTTCTCCCGTAAGGGAAGAATCAATATCCTTAAGGTCTTTAAAGTCACATTCTACCCAAACTTTTACCAGGCAGTCAGGGGTATAATTGGAAAGAATGGACATAATGATAACGACTTCCTTCTCTTTTCCTTCAAAAACAGGATGCGTTTTTACAAATTCCTGCAGGGTTTTTGCCGACTCTTCAAGGCAAGAGTTGATAAAATTGGCACCCATGGAATCAACGGTTTCAAAAGTGATATTAATCTGGTAGTAATTTTCCAACCTATCGCGCATATCCACAAGCTCAAAATCAAGGATGCCACCACCTCGTTTTTCCATATTGGCGGTTATCGACCTGGTTTCCTCACGAAAATGCAGTTTCAATTCGTCAAAAACACTGACTAGCTTTTCTTTTTCTCCACGCCACTGAAAATGAATTTGCCCCACCTTTACGGTATCTTTAACCTCGGCATGAAAACCACCGCGCTCCGACCAAAAGCGTGCAGCGGAAGAGGCAGCGGCAACCACAGAGCTTTCTTCAATAACCATGGGTACGAGATAGGTTCTGCCATTTACCATTACATTGGGAGCAATGCCATAAGGGATGTAGAAGTTGGTAATGGTATTTTCACTGAATTCATCAAAAATCTTCTGCTTTTCCGTGTCGGCATACCAGAAACTTTTCAATAATTCAATGGTTTCGAGCTGATTGTCCATCAACTCGGCAACAATCTTTAGCTTATCCTCTT
>CAYYOW010000077.1:0-10692 GCA_964473395.1 uncultured Lentimicrobiaceae bacterium
CCCGCTGAAAAATCGAATGGCAGTTTAACTTTTTCGTGTATTGGATATCAGACGAAAAAAATAAAAATAGCCACTCATCCAGCCGGCAAACCCATAGCAGTTTCTCTTAGTCCCGAGGTTGTTCAATTGAAACAAGTCGAAGTTTTATCTAAAAAGATTAAAATAAAAACAAAAGGAAACGAATCGAGAATGAGTGCCATAGTTTTCGTGGTAAGTCATTCCTTTTCGCTGGGTGTAGAATCGGGATGTGTAATAAAATTGCCGGACAAGCCAGTCTATATTAAGGACTTTAATTTTCATATCGTTACCAACAACACCGACTCTGTCAAATTCAGGCTGAATATTTATACCTATGATGGCAAAGCAGTAGGAGATAATCTCTTACAACAGAATATTTATTTCACAGTTCCAGGGAAAATGTTGGGTGATTTTACAGTGGATTTGAACAAGTATCATATTGTTGTTCAAGGCGACGTTTTTGTTGCCATCGAGGTGGTAGATATTTACTCCAGGCCGGTAAATCCTGACATAAAAAATGATGAATACAAATATGACCGATTGTATATTTCGGGAACCGTGTTCGGCTCAAAATGCCTCAGGCGAAAAACCAGTTTTGGTAATTGGGTAAAATTTGAAGGTATTCCCGGTAGCTTTTCCATTGGCTTTTGGCTGACGGTAGCTTATTAATTTCGCTGGCAATAAACCTGCTTGTCACTGTTTGTTTTAGATTTTATTTTTAACGGCTTGTGTTTGCAACAAACGTTTGAAATCAGAAGGCACAGAGGTAAAAAACTTTCCTGTTGCGACACCGATTAAACAGCTCTTCGTATTGCTAATTTTGCCGGGCTATTTCCTTACTTTTGCCTCACATATCACCCATGAATCCAAAATTATGTCAGACAAAGAACGCTTAATCAGCTTGTGGCGGGAGCTTTATTCCGAAGATACGATTGAAAAGTTAGATGTTTTTCTTTCAGAAATAGAACAAAGAACCATGGCCGAAAACGAAGATGGTGGGGACTGGTACAAAGACGCTGTCATTTATTCGTTGTATGTGGATTTGTTCAACAAGGATTTTTCGGGGCTGATAGATAAGCTGGATTATCTTGAAGATCTCGGTGTCAACTGCTTGTGGCTGTTGCCGATTCTGGATTCTCCCATGCGGGATGCTGGTTTTGATATTCGGAATTATGACCGTATCCGTGCCGATTTGCTCGGCTTGCCTGAAGGTTTTGACAAAGAAGATCAGGTGGCTGTTTTCGGGGATTTTCTGAAAGAAGCCCATGCCAGAAACATTCGCGTGATTTTTGATGTGGCCATTAATCATGTTTCCGATGAACATCCCTGGTTTCTGGAAGCCAAAAAATCGGAGGACAATCCTTTTCGTAACTATTTTATCTGGAGCAAAGATACCAGTCTTTACAAAGAAGCCCGCCTGCTTTTCAAAGGCATCGAGGAGAGCAACTGGGAACAGCAGGGCGACTGGTACTATTTTCATCGGTTTTTCAGTTTTCAGCCCGACTGGAATTATAAAAATCCGGAGGTGCTGCTGACCATGTCAAGAAATCTGCTTTACTGGCAAAGTATGGGCGTGGATGGCTTTCGGGCTGACGCTATTCCTTATCTCTGGAAAGAGGAGGGAACCGACTGCGAAAACCGGCCGAAAACGCATACCCTTGTAAAATTCTTCCGTGCAGTTTTAGATTATGCACAGCCGGGTTCTCTTCTGCTGGCGGAAGCCTGCCAGAAACCGAAAGAGGTGGTGAAATACATGGGCGATGGCGATGAGTGCCATGCCGCCTACCATTTTCCTTTGATGCCCATGATGTTTAAAGCCATTGCCATGGGAAGCAACCAGCCTATAAGGCAGACGCTAAGCCCCGACATAACACCGGAAATACCGGATATCGGCCAGTGGCTCACTTTCTTGCGGGTACATGACGAGTTAAGCTTGGAGCTGGTCTATGTGAGCGAAGAAGACAGGAAATATATCCATGATAATTACTGCCGCAAACCCGAATGGGACTTTCGCGTGGGTGAAGGCATTTCGGCGCGGCTGTCGGAGCTTTTTCAACGCGACGAAAGGAAAATCGGGCTGGCTTATTCGTTGATGCTCACCATCACAGGCAGCCCTGTAGTCTATTACGGTGATGAATTCGGAAAGCTGAACGATGAAGCATATTACCGCGAACAAATCAAACTGACCGGAAAAGATGATACTCGTTTTCTGGTGCGCGGACGTATTGACTGGAAAAAATTAGAAGCCGATTTAAAAGATCCTGATAATTTCCATGCTCGTGTTTATCAAATAATTAAATCGTTGCTGAACACCCGGAAAGAACATACAGCCTTTGGTCGGGGCGACACAAAATTTCTGGATGTACAGGATGTCGATGGTAAGCCGATGGAACAAGTGCTGGCTTATCTCCGCTCTGCCACGGAGGAGAATATTATGGTGCTGAACAACCTTTCAGGAAAGCCGGTCAAAATCAGGCATCCGTTGCCGGATAATCATGTCTTCGTGCTGAATTTCAACGGGTTTTCTTACGATGAAGAAAACCAGATTTTTCAGCTGGAACCTTACGGCTTTGTCTGGCTGGGCGTTTTGTAAATCTTTTCGTAAATTAAAACGGTAGCTCACCTCCTTCGCTCATTCGGATTTCTCGTCTGTGCCGATACACTCGGCTCATTCCGATTTGTGTCAAAGGCACTCCTTTTGTGCAATCTGAATGTAAAGTGCTTTTGTATCTTCTAAATAGGGATTAAATCCCCTATCTTTGTCTTATCTAATTCTCAAAAAATGGAAAAAATAAAACTTTCTTCCACATTGGAAGTTTCTCGGTTTGCGTTGGGCTTCTGGCGATTGAATGAATGGAAGATGTCATCCTCGGAACTATTGTATTTTATTGAAACAGTTCTTGATACGGGAATAACCACCTTTGACCATGCCGATATTTATGGAGATTTCTCCTGTGAAGCACTGTTTGGAGAAGCGCTGAAACGCGAACCGGCTTTAAGGCAAAAAATGCAACTCATCACCAAATGTGGTATAATGCCGGTCTCACAGAAATTTCCCGAAAGGAGAGTCGGCCATTACGATACAGGTTATGCCCATATTCTGGAAAGTGTGGAGCAGTCGCTGAAAAATTTCCACACCGATTACCTAGACCTACTGCTTATTCACCGTCCCGACCCGCTGATGAGTCCTGATGAAACAGCACGTGCTTTTGAAGAGTTGCACCGGTCGGGAAAAGTGTTGCATTTTGGTGTTTCCAATTTTTTACCCGCTGATATGGAGATGTTTCTGGCTCATTTGTCGCTGCCGCTGGTTACCAATCAGGTGGCGATTTCTCCGGCGCAGCTTGCACATTTTCACAATGGCAACATGGCTTATTTCCTGCAAAAAGAGATACATCCCATGGCTTGGTCGCCGCTGGCAGGAGGCAAACTTCTCCATCCGGAGGATGAAGAAGGCAGGCGGATACATCGAAAATTGTCTGAGCTGGCACAACGGAAAGGAACAGAGAATATTGGTTCTTTAATTTACGCCTGGCTGTTGAAACATCCTGCTGGTATCATTCCCGTTTTGGGAACCGGGAAATTGCACCGTATTCAGGAAGCGCTGGAAGCTTTCAATATTTCACTTACTACCGAAGAGTGGTTTGCAATTTATGAGGCCGGACTGGGACATGGGGTGCCGTAGGCTTCTTAGCTTATCTAGGGTCTGCTGAAAAGCACATAATAACCTTAGTATATGTATTGTTACACGATTTTTGTTAACTACAAATACAAGCTTTTCTCGTAGTTTTATTAAGAAACCTTGTACTTTTTCAGCAGATCTAATCTAAGAACTTGCTTCAGATGGATTGCTTTTTCTTATCAGAAAGTCAATAATTATTCCCTGAAGCACAGAGATGAGAATAGTAACAATTGTTAGAACGATAACATATTTCATTCCAAAATAGAGAGCCATCAATGGCAGCCAGTTTAACTTAATACCGCGATTGTACAAAAACGTGGCAATAAGTCCGGGTTTTACTCCTTTATCCATCATGTCTCTCAAAATGGGGAACCAAAGATAAATGGCGCCTATGGAAATAATTCCGGCAAAAACAGCGATGAGCCAGCCTTTTATACCCGAACCTTCTCCCATGTATTTTACCAGCGTTGAAGTTTTCAAGAAAAGATTGGTTAAAACCATGAGTACAAAGACGACAGCTAAAAAAGGAAATATCTCTAGAAATAAATGATAAAAATACCGGGCGGCATCAAAGGCTTTGTTTTTATCAATGATCAAGACTACCAAAAACAATAGTACCGAAAACCCGAGAAAAAGCCAGGGGCCTTTGCCTGAACGTTTTTTGTTTTTTGGTTTCTCCGGTATTTTTCGTAACGTTTTTTCCACTACCATATCCCCATTCCGATGAGTGTTAGAAAAGCTACAAGTAATGAAAGGACAAAAGCACTTATGTTACGTAGCAGGGCAAACTTTTTCCCGAGAAATTGCATTTCTGCCGGCAGTTGCACTACTCCAACTGTAACCCAGGCCGTCAGGAATGCGGTTACCGTCAGCAGGCCGATACCCTGTTTTAACAAATTGCCCGATATGATATAACTCGTTATGGGATTACCGGCGACTACACTGCCCAGTAAAGACCCTATTACAGGATCAAAAATGGTCCCCCGAAATAAAATTCGGTAGGAAGATACGGGAACCAAAGTATTGAACAGACTAATGAGAATTAGGATGCTGATAATCAAGGGAAAAGCTGTGCCAAGTACTTTTGCAGCTTTACTAATAGCCTTGTTCAGTTTCATAATTTATCTGTTTATACTATTTCATTATAAATATTCAACAACGCCTTACCAACGGCTTCGGATGAAAAAGCTTTTTGTGCATGGAATTGGATGCTCTCTTTCTTAAAAATAATTTTATTGTTAAGGAAGTCATTCAGAATACCAAGCAGAGTTGTTTCATCTCCCGCGGGCATCAACCGGCCATTGCTGTCGTTTACCATTTCGGCTATGCCGCCTACATTGGTTGAGAAGACAGGGACTCCCAAAACAAAACTTTCGTTGATGACTACCGGCATATTTTCATAATTACTGAAAATTACAAGAGCATCCGCTTTGGCCATAGTCTCTGCCAGCGCTTTTCCTTTGAGCAGCCCGGTGAAAGTCAGTACTTTTTTCGGGATGCCAAGCTTGACGGCATACGCTTTCATCTTTTCCAAGTCCTCTCCTTCACCAACCAGTGAAAAGTGAAAATCATCACGGTTTCCGGAAAGTTTTGCTATCACTCGCAGTATCCCGCTGATATTTTTATGTGCATCGGTGAAACAACTCACGTGTACCAAATCTTTTCGCTGGGATTCGGTTTTTACAAATAGTTGAGGTGACACTTCAAAAAAAGCAGTATCCACCACGTTGCGGATAACACGATAATCGGAATTTTGTAATCCGTAGTTTTTCATCGCCCGCGTTAAATCTTTGGAAACCGTTGTCACCATGGCAGCCTGCCGAACTATCAAACGGGTGAGTAGTTTTCGTAAAAAGCCTCTAAATTCCTTACGTGAATCCAGATAGCGGGTCCAGTGTTCGGTTATTACGAAAGGCGTACCATGCAGCCATTTGTAAAGCAGTGCCAAAATACCCAGTCTGGTCAGTACATGCACATGCAATACATCAAACTTCTCATTAGGTAATTTTATCCTCTTTATACCTTTAATGTTAGCTCTGGAAAACCGCCAAAGGCCAACTAGTGGCGAAATCAACGGGACATGTAAACGCGGCAAGCGGTAGTAAACCCGTGCGGTACGTACGCCTGCTTTTTCCTCATAATCAACTTCGTACAGCGGAATGGCATCTTTAGCCTCAACACCATGTGCGTAAACCAGTGCCACTTTTGCGTAACGGGCAGCTGCTTCGGCATGCCGCTGAATAAAAAGGCCGGGCATAGGATCGGTTCGGTTAGGATACCAGCGGGCAAGGTTCAGAACGTGCAACGACTGCGCAGAAGAATTCATACTTTCAGGATTTCATCCACAAAGGTACGTGCATTTTCAAAACGGATGTCGCCCAGCCCTTTTATCACCCGGAAAGGGAGGCTGTTTTCTTCCAGCGTCTGCCGGTAAAGTGTAAAAAGTTTCCCGCGGTCATCGGGATTTTCCCGCAAAGGGTCTGGCTCCCACGGAATGTCAGGATAGCAAAGCAGATACAAGTCGTAGCGATGCAAATGAAACTGTTGTTCAATCCATTCCGGACAGGTGCCAAAAACTACCTCACACCAGATTTTGGTTACCAGCATATCTGTATCACAAAACAAAACTTCCCGGGCATTTTCTACGGCAGCATTCTCCCGTTTCAGCTGGCCACGGGCAATGGTCTCCACATCTTCCAGCATGTAATCCGGACCATTCTTTTCAAGATATTCGCGTGCATATTCCGGAACCCACAGGGTTTTGTAAGCGTTGGCTAGCCAGGCTGCCAGCTCCGATTTTCCCGTTGACTCGGGGCCGGTGATGGCAACACGTTTAAGCATGAGCTTCTATGTTTTCTTTTGCCAGTTTCCGCCACTCAAAATAGCCCATAACGGCCAGAACAAGAAAAATAAAATATTGTAAACTTGTAAAAGCCAGGTCTTTATAGAGGTATAAGGGAACGGAAACCACGTCGGCAGCAATCCAGAATAGCCAGTTTTCCACTTTTTTAACAGCCATAAGCCACATGCCAAGGATGGCCACTGCTGTTGTAAACGTGTCGGTATAAGGTACAAAAGTTGACCAGTAAACGGTATCATTAGCCTTGAAGATGCGTAGTAATCCCCATATGATGAAAATCGAGATAATAAAGACGCCAATGCTGATGAGCCAGGTTTTTCGGCTGGAATAGGTTACCGGCAGCTCCTCTTCATCTTCATTTTTCCGCGACCACATAATCCAGCCGTATATGCTGAAAATAAAATAGTATGCATTAATCCCCATATCCGCATACAGCTGTGCTTTAAAACAGATAAAAACGTATAACAGCACGCTGACGATGCCGGTGGGATAAACCAGAATATTTGCTTTTTTGGCATACCAAACGCTGATGACGCCGAGACTTGCAGCCACAATCTCCATCCACGTAGAATCCAGAATGTTTTGGTAGAGCAGCTGAAAATAATAACTAAAATCCATTGCTATTCTTTTACAACATGGTTAAGGTCGGCATTGATAATCTTCAGGATAAACACCGAATGAGGCAGCTCAAAACTTTTGTGTATTTCGTCGGTGATAGCCTTCATTACCTCAAAATATTCGCCAAAAACCTGTGTACTCATACCGTTGGTTTTCACCGTAATTCCCTCGTAGCCATGCAGGCGGTCGATAAAACTTTTTATGGGAGGAATAAATTCCACTTTCAGGGGATAATAGCTGATATCTATTGAAGTATTCATGATTTTTATTTTTATGCCCGCAAAGGTACATCATTTTGGTTTTTATTTTTTTGCGGCTGGGCAGAGGCTTTCCGTTATAGCTTCCTCTGGGACGGGGAGACAAAGAGAAGTTGTGACAAAGAGAAGTTGTGACAAAGAGAAGTTGAGAAACAGTGCTGGTTACTATTGAATGACATACCGGAATGGCGAATTTGCGAATTTGCGAAGTTGCGAATTTGTGCGTCACTTCATAAAAATCCATCTTTATTTCCTCCTTTTTCGTCTGTGAAACCCCTCTTAGCGTCTTAGCGTGACAAAGAAGTAATCTCATCCAATCCGTCGTGGCGAGCATAGTGCAAGGTTAGTGCGCAGGCGCGAAGCCATCTGCTATATCAACGTCCTGCTTTTTTTAAAGAGATTGCCATCGTCTGAGGCGTGACAGTCAAGAGAGTCAGGTTTATAGAAATGAAATAAAAAATGACAAGCCTGACACACGTCATTCATAAAACGAGATGCTCACGCCACCTTCTAGGCATAAGCCCGACTGATGGTAGCGCAGCATTAAACGACAAGAAGAAAGGTTAAATGAACGACCGATTGACAGCTGTTTGACCAATTATCTAATTACCGAATGACAACCGTTTTACAGCGCAGCGCATAACATTTACCTCCCTACACCCTAAAAACCGTATTTTTGCGTTACCAAAAGTAAAAATATCCCATGTGGGCATTATACAAAAAAGAAATTCTTGGGTTTTTAAGCACCATCACCGGTTGGGTTGTTATCGGTATCTTCCTGGCGGTAACCGGACTTTTCTTATGGGTTTTCCCCTCCGGCATTAATGTTCTGGATAACGGCTATGCCAACTTGAACGGACTTTTTAGTCTGGCGCCTTTTGTCTTCCTTTTCCTGGTTCCTGCTGTAACCATGAACAGCCTGGCCGAAGAAAAAAGGAGCGGTACGCTGGAACTGTTGCTCATCCGGCCGCTGAGCGATACAAAAGTTGTTATGGCTAAATACTTCGCTGCTCTTACTCTCGTGGTTTTGTCTCTGCTCCCTACACTAATTTACTATTTCTCGGTTTGGCAGTTGGGATTTCCGGTTGGCGACATCGACACCGGCGGCTTTTGGGGATCTTTTATCGGGTTGCTTTTTCTTGGAGCAGCTTTTACCGCGATGGGCGTTTTTTCCTCTTCACTGACTGATAATCCTATCGTCGCTTTTCTTACCGCTGTGGTTCTCAGTGCTTTCATTTACATGGGGTTTGATTTTATTGCACCATTTTTTGGCGGCGCTGTATTGTTTGTACAATCCTTCGGCATTAGTGCCCATTACTCTTCCATGAGCAGGGGCGTTATCGACTCACGCGATGTGATTTATTTTCTCAGTCTGAACCTGCTTTTTCTTTACCTGAGTGTTAGCTTTTTGGGAAGGAGGAAATGGAAATGAAAAGCCCATCTTTTTCTCCGGCAAAGAAAATCAGGAAGCAGTACCGTAAGCGCCTGATTACTGTTGTCCTGATTATTGCAGCAGCCAACTATCTCGGTTCGCTTTATTTCACCCGCCTCGACCTGACCACCGATAAAAGGTTTACGCTGGCAAAAGTTTCCAAAATTGTGTTGAAAAAACTGGATGAACGGCTGACGTGTACGGTTTATCTGAAAGGCGATTTTCCAGCGGGTTTCAAAAGGCTTGCCACTGAAACCAGCGAGATGCTGCAGGAACTTCAGGCTTACAACAAGAATGTCAGGTTTCGCTTCGCGAACCCTTCCGGCTCTGCAAATCCAAAGAAAAGAGCACACTTTTATCAACAACTTATGGACAGGGGCTTGAGTCCCACGAACTTGCAGGTGAAAACCAAAAGCGGACTGGAACAACAGACTATTTTCCCCGGAGCCATTTTGCAATACAAAGAGCAGGAGATACCGGTTTCGCTGCTGAGTAACGAGCGAAATATTCCCCCTGATGAGGTGCTGAACCACTCTATTGAAAATCTGGAATTTGTTTTTATCAATGCCATTCACAAGTTGGAGCAGCAGAAAAAACCATCGCTGGCGTATCTCACCGGCCAGGAGGAACCGGAAGGGAAACGTATTGCCGACATTATGAACACCCTGCATGATAATTATGCGTTGAAGCTTGTGAGCATCAACACTTTGCCCAATCCTTTGCTGAAAAAGGAAAAATCGGACAGCGTTGTGCCGCGTTTTCGGGCGCTGGTTGTGGACAAACCCCAAAAAACATTTACCGAAAGGGAGAAACTAATGCTGGATCAATACATTATGTATGGGGGAAAAGTACTTTGGCTGATAGATCCTGTGCTGGCTTCCATGGATAGTATAAAACGCTCGGAGACAACAGTTTCCATTGACTTGAATTTGGGGTTGCAGTCTCAGCTTTTTACCTATGGGGTACGCCTGAACAAAGACCTGCTGCTCGATTTGAATGCGGTGCCTATTCCGGTACGGACAGGGGAGTCCGGAAAACGGTCACAGATACAGATGCTGCCGTGGTACTATTATCTGTTGGTCACCCCGCGGTCAAATCATCCGGTGGTACGTAACCTGAACAGCATCGAAATGGATTTTGTCAGCAGCATAGATACGCTGGCCATCAAAGGGGTGAAAAAAACTATTCTGCTGAAAACGTCGCCCTACTGCGGTGTGGAGAAAGTGCCCGGTATGATCAGCCTTGCCATTATGCGGCAGAAGCCTTCGCCGGCATTTTTCCGCGGGCCGGCACGGAATGTGGCGGTGCTGCTGAGTGGAAAGTTTACCTCTGATTTCAAAAATCGGATGCTGCCCGGGCTTAAAAGTAGGGTCTTTCCTTTCCGGAAAAGCAGTGTGCCTACCCAAATGATTGTTGTCTCCGATGGAGATGTTTTTTTGAACCAGTTGAAAATCCCCGATGGCTATCCCTTACCACTCGGATATAACCAGTTTACCCGCCAGACCTATGGTAACAAGGAATTTATCCTGAATGCATTGAACTACCTCACCGACGGCCCCGGCCTGATTTCGTTGCGTACCCGCGAATTTAAACTCCGGCTGCTGGACAAGACCAAAATCAACAGGCAACAGTTGCGATGGCAGTTGTTTAACGTGCTGATGCCTTTGGTATTGATGCTGATTTTTGCTTTTGCCGTTATCACTCTTCGCAAACGCAAATACGGGAGAAAGCAAGGAGGAAAGGGAAAAGTTAAAAGTTAAAAGTTGAAACAGCCTACACTATTGAAGCATCAACAACCCTGACTATTGCCTGACCACTGAATGAC
>CAYYOW010000078.1:0-10682 GCA_964473395.1 uncultured Lentimicrobiaceae bacterium
TTTTGGGAGAGCGTCCGTGGCGTGCTTTGCGGTAATAATCGTAGGTGAGCGGGATACTCTCTTTTTCTAAAAATTCACCGTCCAACACTTCGCCGATAAAAAGAAGATGCGTGCCTACATCAACGGTTTTCACCACTTTGCAGGTAAACCAGGCAACGCAATCCTCGGTAACTACCGGAATACCCTGCGGACTTTCAAAGAACTGTGTTTCTTCAAATTTGTCCATCTTTTTTCCACTGTTGTAACCAAACCGGCCGATAATCTCTTTGGAAGCATCCCGGCTGAGCACCGACACGCTAAAAAAACCACTTTCAGTAATAATTTGTGCGCTGAGGTTGTCTTTGTTGCAGCTTACGGCCAGTTGTGAAGGCTCTGCGGTAACCTGAAAAGCCGTATTGGCAACGTAACCGTTTTTCTTTTTTTTGGTTTGGGCGCTAATGATGAATAATCCGTAGGATAAGCTATAAAAAGTTTCTAAGTTCATAATGAGGATATTTTACTGTTATTAAAATATGTATCGGACAAAGTTATAAAGAAAGTTGTAGTGAAATGAAAAAACCCTGGTTTGTCTTTTTCCTTAGTGCATCGGGATTTTCAATAACTTTGCAGCCGCAAAAGCAGAAAAGAGAATGGACAGAAAAAAAGCCAGAATACTACGCGAAAAAAAAACCGTCGAAGAGATGATACGGCTCTATTGCC
This sequence comes from uncultured Lentimicrobiaceae bacterium, assembly GCA_964473395.1. Lineage (GTDB taxonomy): Bacteria > Bacteroidota > Bacteroidia > Bacteroidales > F082 > Sulfidibacterium. Next base: position 700 of record CAYYOW010000078.1, read on the forward strand.
ATAGACATCACGCAACGACAGGAAAGGAGCTCTGCCCTGATTGCCAGACTTTGCGCGACTATGCTTTTTTGCGTGTGAAGAAATGCGTTTTTAAAGAGGACAAACCTACCTGTAAAAACTGTACTATTCATTGTTATTCACAACAGAAAAAAGCACAAGTTAAAGAGGTGATGCGTTACTCCGGGCCACGTATGATGTTCTATTCCCCTGGCATAGCTTTGATACATTTAATCGATGGTTGGAAAGATAAAGCGTTGATAGAAAAGTTTTTAGAGGCAAGAATGAAAAAGGATTCTGATTAAAATATATCTTAAGTTTGCCGCATGGATTTTCTACTTACCATAATTTTAACTTTTTTTATTTTTCTCATTGGTTTAATTCCTTTTCGGGTGCTTTATGTTATTTCTGATTTCCTGCGTTTTGTATTGTACCGGGTTGTCGGTTACCGCAGAAAGGTGGTAGAAGAAAATATTCGCAACAGTTTTCCAGCCTTATCAGAAGCCGAGCAAAAAAAATTAGTAAGCCGGAGTTATAAAAATCTGGCAGACATTATTGTTGAAGGGGTTAAAGCGTTCTCCATGTCAAATAAACAAGCTGTGGCGAGGTACAAATTTATTAATCTGGAGTTTCTATCGCCTTATAAAGAGGCGGGAAAAAGTGTGATTTTGCTTCCTGCCCATTATGGGAATTGGGAATGGGGAGGCTTGTCAATACCGTTGCAATTTGATTATAACCAGGCCGTAGTTTTATACAAACCTTTAAGTAATAAGTTTGCAGACCGTATGGTGAAAAAGAACCGTTCACGTACCGGTATTTTTATGGGATCCATATATAAGACAGCCAAATTATTTCAAACTTATGTATCACAAACATCTACCTTTTTTCTGGTTGCCGATCAAAGTCCCTCCAACGTTGCACGAGCATACTGGACAACTTTCATGGGCCAGGAAACGGCTTTTTTACCCGGTCCGGAACGATATTCCAGACTTTATAATTTGCCGGTAATTTTTGTTGATATACAGCGTGTTAAGCGGGGCTATTATGAGATAGCCTTTTCTTTGATAACCGACAATCCTGCATCGGTTCCCGAAGGGGAAATTATGGCGCGCTATGCCCGGAAGCTGGAGGATGTTATCCGAAAGAAACCTGAAAACTGGTTATGGTCTCACCGAAGGTGGAAACATGAAAAGCCATAGTGTGTTTCCAATGACAAATAGCTGATTTACACGCTAATATATAGCGACAAAATATTTTATAAAAGATTTCTAAAATATTGTAACTTTATTTCCGTTATTTGGACAATCTTTGCGGTTCCGAATAATTTCTAATAACTAATATTATATTTATGAATTCAAAACAGAAGAGGAATACTCTTTTTGCGGTTCGGGCAAAAGAGCTAAAAGGGTTAGTATTATTATTTTTCTTAATTTCATTGGTTAGTTATGCCAATGCACAGAATACATTGGTAACTAATACATTATTAAAAGCAAAACAGTTACGTAATGAGAAAAAATTTACTAAGGCAGCCATTGTTTTGGGAAATTTTGAAAAAGAATATCCGGGTAATATATGGATTGAGCAACTCTATGCACAAACGCTCTTTTGGATGAAAGATTACCGCCAGGCAGACATAATTTACAAAAGAGCCATTGGCTATCATCCTGATAATGTTGGCCTTAAATACGATTATGCTGTCATGTTATTTGCCGAAGGCAAACTTGATCAGGCCAAAGAGCAATTGCTGGCTTACACCCGGAGCAAAAAAGATGATGCCGGTGCAGAAGCGCTTCTTGGAAAGATATTTTACTACCAGTCGCAATTCAAAAATGCAGAAAAACATCTTGGTCAGTCGGCGCATCTCAACCCCAATGATAAAGAGCTCGAAAAACTCTACCGTGAGGTTTACCGGATTGTGAGCCCGCAGTTGACGCTAACGGCCGATTACCTGAACGATGATCAGCCTATGCAGTCCATCGGCTCAACATTAAAATTTCAATGGTATGTTTCCGACTTATTGAACTTTGATGTGTCGGGAAATGCATTTAACTACACCAACATTCCCAATGCCGGGCTAATCTCTACAGCCGAAATAGGCAATCGCTTTCATCTCCGCAAAGCCGGCCTGGAGCTGCGGCTTGCCGGCGCCTGGTTTTATGCCGACAACAAAAAAACCTACGATTGGGGTGGTACCGTACAATTAGACAAGAAGTTTGGAGGATTTTTTAACCTTGCCTTGGAAGCCAGGCGTACCAATTATACCTACACAGTGGCCAGTGTAAGCAACGATTTATTGATGATAAACCAGTTCTCTATGGCCTTCACGGCCGGGAAAGCCAAAAGCTGGAACGGAAAGGCCGGTGCCAGATACCAATTCTTTCCCGACAACAATTATGTCAGCGCATTTTATGCCTGGTTTTTGAGCAAGCCGTTGAATCTTTCAGGTTTTAAACTCGCTTTTGGCTATGCTTTCAATTACATGGATTCTAAAGACGACCGGTTTGAACCTAAGCTAACAAACATAAATTATTCAGGCAACGGAAATAACCAGTCAAAAACCATAGATGGGGTTTACGTGCCTTACTTTACACCTCACAACCAATATGCCAATTCGGTTTTGGTTAACTTTAACTTTCATGTTACTCCTCATACCGCTTTTTATGGGCATGCTTCGGTGGGCCTGTATTCCAGAACTTATGCCCCCGGATTTTCTCTTTCAAATAACGGAATCCTGGAAAAAACATTTTCTTATCAAAACTACATCCCTCTGGATCTGGGATTGAGCTTTCAACTGGATATCTCCCGGAAAGCAGCGATGAGTATAGCTTATACCTATCTGCAAACTTATTATTATAATAGCCATAATGTTCATTTCGGTTTCAGGTTTTACTTTTAACCATGAAAAAGAGGATAGAACAATATAAGCACCTGTGGGAGTTCTGGGAGGCAAAAGAGGTTACTACAACCAGCCGTTTTTTCTTTCTGATACTGTTTATTGCCGGGATTATCAGTGTTGCCTTATTTTTCGACTGGTGGTTCCAGCCCGGACACGTGGCTTCCATCCCGCTTTTTGTTCTGCTTTCGTTGATTATATGGTACGGCATTCTTCGTGTCATCATCATTTGGATAAACTATCTTGGCATTAAAAAGCCGGAACGTATTGAACCGGAGAAAGGGCTTAAAGTAGCCATTTTTACCACCAGCTCTCCCGGTGAGCCGTTAAGCATGTTTGACAAAACACTGGAAGCCTGTGCAAATATCACGTATCCACATACCACTTATTTGTTAGACGACACCCAGGATCCACGGTTTAAAGCGGTAGCCGAAAAACACGGAGCCATATGGCTGGAGTTGGTAGGCTTTCCCGGTGCTAAAGCTGGCAAGGTCAACAAAGCTCTGCAAATTGTTGAAGAGGATTTCATCCTGATTTTGGATCCCGACCACATTCCTTTCCCCAATTTTCTGGATGAAGTGTTGGGATATTTTAAAGAGGAAAAAGTCGGTTTTGTGCAGGTTTCACAGGCCTATTATAACCAATACCGCTCGTTCACAGCGCGTGGTGCTGCCGAACAAACCTATACTTTTTACGGCCCTACTATGATGGGGATGTACGGATTTGGTACCAGTGTGGCTATTGGTGCCAATTGCACTTTTAGGAAAAAGGCGCTGGAATCCATTGGCGGACACGGTATTGGCCTGGCCGAAGATTTAATTACAGCTATTCGGTTACATGCTGCCGGATGGAAATCCGTATTTCGACCGGTAGTGGTCAGCCGTGGGCTTGTTCCGGAAGATTTCGGCTCTTTTTGCAAGCAGCAACTCAAATGGTCGCGGGGTGTTTTTGAAGTGCTTTTCAGCGAGTGGCCCCGGCTTTTCAGGAAGCTTACCGGCTGGCAACGGCTTTCTTATCTTGCTATTTCCACTTACTATGTAGTGGGCGTAACCACCTTTTTGTATGTCGCCATTCCATTCCTTTACTTTTGGGCAGGCTGGCTGCCTGCCAACATGGATTTCGGAGAGTTTCTGATTAACGGCCTTCCGGTAGTTGCCATTGCCATACTGATTTACCTGTATGTTCAGCGATGGATGAGCCATCCTCCCACCGAAAGGGGGCTGCACTGGCGTGGGATGATCTTGAAGTTCGCCACCTGGCCGGTCTTCTTTCTCGGGGCAATGCTGGCCGTGGTGAATGCTGAAATTCCTTATATTCCAACGGCGAAAAAAGCAGTCAAAGGACTTAGCCCCTACACCCGGCCACTGATTCTTCAGGTGATTCTGTTTGTATTTACCCTGGCATATGTGATTTATGACCGTTTGTATGTAGTTTCGGAAGGCATGTTGGCACTTACCAGCCAAAAAGTATGGGGGATGTTTGCCTTTGCTTTTGTGGCCATCATTATGGTAGTGGGTGGTATTTATGCGGCTTATAAATCGCGCGATTTGGAGCCTGAGGAACCTTGGGTGAATATTGATATTCAAAAGATTAAAACAGATAAGAAATGAAAAGTAAAATGAAACGTCTTGCCTTTGTCAGTAGTGCCACCCTCCTGGGAATTGCTCTTGTTCTGATTTTTGTTTTTCTTGGAAAACAATCCAGCGGCCCTATTTCGGAAGTACTCGGTACTCTGGGCGATAAGGTCATCGACGTGGAGCATAGCTTACTGATAAAAGGCCGTGAGCCGGTTCGTTCCAAAGAGCTGGCTTGGTTTAATAAATACAGGGATGACACGGCGCTGCTACGGCACCCGGACACTATCCTGTTCGGTGTGTACGACAATAATTATCAGCAGGGTTTTGATAATATTCTGAAGCTCGACCATATGCTTCGGTTCCCTTTGCCGCTGATCCAAATCTACACTGCCTGGGGCGATAAAACCAATGAGCAGTTTCCTATGCTGTACGCCAAAGCTATTTACGACCTGGGTTCAACACCCATGATCACATGGGAACCATGGCTCAACGATTTTGACCGTGAAGAGCACAATCTGCCTGAAGTTGCTGATCCTGACAAAAACGGAATGGCTGCCGTGGCACGCGGAGATTATGATTTTTACATTAAAGCGTGGGCAGAAGAAATAAAAATCTTTGGACATAATGTATTCATCCGTTTGGGCCACGAGATGAACGATCCCTACCGATATCCATGGGGCCCGCAAAATAACAAACCGGAAGATTTCATCGCTGCCTGGCGCCACGTGGTTGATGTGTTTAGAAAGATGAATGTGTATAATGTCCTTTGGATATGGGCACCACAACCCTCTTATTTGCATTACAAGGAGTATTTTCCGGGAACAGATTACGTGGACTGGATTGGCGTGGGAGCGCTCAACTACGGTACAGTGGCTCCCTGGTCAGAATGGTGGACTTTCAAAGAGATTTTTGGAAACTTTTATGATAGGCTTGATACTTTCCAAAAGCCCCTTATGGTTACTGAAATGGGCAGCCTCACCGTGGGCGGAGAGCGGAATGTTTGGTTTAAAAATGCATTTACCAACCTGCCGAAAAAATATCCCGACCTGAAAGCTATCTTGTTTTTCGATGACAACAGCGATAATACCACACTGAATAAATCGATGGACTGGAGTATTGTTGATGATTCAGTAACCTGTAAAGCAATTCATGTGGCTATCCAAACCACATGGAAGAAGAATGACGCACTGGAAGAAACAGGAAAAAGAATAATGAGTGCTGATGAACGAACGCCGAATGATGAGGTTGGAAACAAACAATAAACTGATGAAAATACACATCTTACAACATGTCCCTTTTGAAAATCCCGGCACTATTTTGGACTGGGCCAGGGAAAGAAAAAATTTGGTGAGTTTTACACAGCTTTTTCAACAGGAAAGACTTCCCGACCCGGAGGAATTTGATTTGCTTGTTGTCATGGGCGGCCCAATGAGCTTGTCCGACACGAAAAAATTCCCCTGGCTCGTACAGGAAAAAGCTTTTTTGAAAAAGACACTTGCTTCCGGGAAAAAAATGCTTGGAATTTGTCTTGGTGCCCAGCTGCTTGCCGAAACACTCGGAGCAAATGTTTTTCCCAACAGCCAAAAAGAAATAGGATGGTTTCCAATACGGAAAAATGATGCTACCGACCATGAAATTCTAAAGCTGTATAAAAAAGAGACCCTTCCGGCTTTCCACTGGCATGGAGACACTTTCGACCTGCCGAAAGAAGCCGTTCCTTTTTTCTCATCAGAAGCTACAAAAAACCAGGCTTTTGTATGGAATAACCGGGTTTTTGCTCTTCAGTTTCATTGGGAAGTAAAACCAGAGAATGTACATCTGCTGCTTGAAAATTCCGCAGCGGATTTGACCGACGGGCCTTTTGTACAGCAGCCTGAAGAAATGATGGCCAATAAATCACTATTTGTCGAAACTCGGAAAAATTTATTCCGGTTTTTGGATTTCGTGGTTTCTTCCGACTATTAGAAAACACTTAAGTAAGTAGTACGAGCGTCCGCTCGAACCTTTTCGCTTTATTTCAGAATAATGTTTAATTTTGAAACTTTCATCACCAGCATGGTTACTCCTATGATAAAAAAGTTACTTATTGTTTTCCTTCTTGCTTTTGGCTTTCAGCTTCATGCCCAAACGTTTACCGATATTAAGGCCCGTCTTACAGGTGTAAGTGGTAGTGCCTGCACGTGGGTCGACTACGATCAGGATGGTGACCTCGACGCTTTTGTGAGTGGCGAATTTTACCAAAAAGGGAAACATTTTATCAGTACAAAACTATACCGTAATGACCGGCACAATCATTTTAAGGAGGTGTTTTCGCCGGTGGTCAATGTTTACCGGGGCGCTTTCGATTGGGCCGATGAAAATCTCGATGGGGAGAAGGATTTGTTTATCATTGGCCAGGATGCTGCCGGACGTTTGGTATCAAAGCTTTATATAAATAACAAACGAACAGCAAATTTTGTCTCTGTTAATGTGGGTATCCACGGCTTGAAAGATGGCTCGGTGCAGTGGGGCGATTATGACGGTGATGGTGACCCGGATCTGCTGCTCACCGGCGAAAGTGCCTCAGGGCCTGTAACCTGGGTTTACCGCAACGACCGCCATAACCGGTTTACAAGAATCAAAGCCGGATTACCCGGTGTTCATTATGGTGTTGCGAAATGGGCCGATATAGATCAGGATGGTGACCTTGACGTGATTGTAAGCGGAACACTAGCCTCAGGGAAATACATCACAGAGATATTTATCAACAAAAACGGAAAATTTGTTCGCCTGCCCATCGGTATTATTCCGGTGAGCCTTAGTGATATAGCTTTTGCCGATGAAGACTTGGATGGCGACCTGGATTTTGTCATCTGTGGCGAAACACAGGATGGCCGGTTTGTCACCAAACTTTATAAAAATGAAAAAGACGGTTATTTTTCCCTCGCTTTTCCAGCCTTTACAGGCGTTCGCACCGGTTCGGTGGACTGGGGTGATTATGACCACGATGGCGACCCTGACTTGCTGATAACAGGAGAATCGGCCAACGGTCCGGTATCCCTGATTTATCGTAACGACCGAAACGATGTTTTTACAAATATCCACGCCGGACTACTCGGCTTGTATATGAGCGATGGTCATTTTGGTGATTACGATCAGGATGGCGATTTGGATGTGCTGATATCGGGCATGTCTTCACAATATGGTTTTTATACAAAGATTTATCGTAATAATCCTATTCATATTGATACTGCCGGAAAAGCCACAAATGGAGAAACCGGTATTTTCAATTACAACACCAAGGTTGCACCCGTGGCGAAAAAGATCTATTACTATGTGTTTGCTTCCTGTTATTGCGATTTGTATGGAAAAGGGAGAAAAGATTACCATGTATTTTTCAGTCCTATAAAAAAACAACCCGGGCAATATGAGTTGCAAAGGTATTTCAATAATATTATCAGAAAAGAATATCCTTTCTGGACTAAATTTAATCAGGCTGAAATCATCCAAAATGGCTTTGCCGTCATTACGAAAGCACAGCAATCCAAGCGTATTGCCATTCAGGAATATAAATCCAAAGGGTTTAAAATTCATGAATTAAAATGGTAGATTTCATGAAGAAAAAGGTCTTATTTGTTTGTCTTGGAAATATCTGCCGTTCGCCAGGTGCCGAGGCTGTATTCAGGGCGTTGACTGAGAACAAGGGCATTGCCGGTGATTTTGAAATCGATTCTGCGGGAACTTCCGGATGGCACGAAGGTGAGCCTGCCGACAGGCGTATGCAGTACCATGCGGAGAAAAGAGGTTACAACCTGACATCTTTGTCTCGGCCGGTTAAACAGGAAACAGACTTTGATAAATTTGATTACATCATAGCCATGGATCGTGAAAATCTGGAAGAATTGAAGCGAATGATGCCTCATCCAGGATATCTCAAAAAGCTATTTTTGATAACTGATTTTGCCCGAAAGTATAGCCATGATGGAATTCCCGATCCATATTATGGCGGGGAGAATGGTTTTGAGCTGGTACTTGACCTGCTGGAAGATACTTCGACGGGGCTGCTGAGTTACATTCAGAAGTAAAAACCGTGTATCTTTCCCGTTTTAACCCATGTAAGCTTTGAATGCTCCCGACAAATCATCTATTTTTGCAGAAAGAACTGATTTTGCCTAAACGTTTTCAAACACCTGTCCGCTATTTTCTGCTTGTAACAGCTATGCTTGTTGTTGCCTCGACTTTTGCTCAGCGCAAAACGCGTATTCAGATAGAACATGCCGATAATTTTCGTTATAACGCCAGTTTTAATAAAGATATTCAACAACTTATAGGACATGTAAAGCTCAGGCAGGATTCTACAATTATTACTTGCGACAGCGCTTATCTAAACGATAAAATCAGAAACATTGATGCTTTCGGGAATGTGCATATCAATGTAAATGATACGTTAAATCTTTTTGGTGACCGGTTGCATTATAATGGCAAAAAGCGGGTAGCGGAGTTTTTTGGAAATGTTAAACTGGAGGACTCCAGAGCTGTGCTTACCACGAAACATCTGGTTTATAACCGCGTTACCGGAATTGCATTCTACGATGTGGGCGGAACCATTGTTTCCGATTCCAATGTACTACAAAGCCGGCGGGGTGATTACGACACGAAGTCCAAAATATTTTATTTCAAAAAAGATGTTGTTCTTACCAATCCGGATCAGATTACTCATGCTGATACGCTGATCTACAACACTATAAATAAAACGGCTTATTTCAGAGGCCCAACACTTATCAGGGGAAACAACAGTGTTGTTAAGGTTGTGGACGGATGGTACAACACGGCAAACGGCATGGTTCAAATGCGAAAGCGGCCCGAAATATCCAGTGGCCAGCAACAACTCTCTGCCGACAGCATTCGTTACAACAACCGTAACGGTTTCGGAAAGGCTTTTGGCCACATCAGCGTACTGGATACGTTGCACAACCTGATGGTTAAAGGCCGGTATGCCGAAATATGGAACAACAAAGGGGTTACCTTCGTTACCGATAGTGCCCTGGCCATTACGTATGAGAAACAGGATTCCATGTTTTTACATGCCGACACTTTATGGGTTTATTTTGACCGGCAACATCAGGCAAAAAAGATGCTGGCGTACCATTCGGTACGTTTTTTCAGAAAAGATTTGCAGGGTAAATGTGATTCGCTGGCTTATGCTGTAAGCGATTCGGTTATCAGGTTATATCATTCGCCGGTTTTGTGGACAGGGGAAAATCAACTCACTGCTGATTCGATTTTTATTATCGTTGATAACAATCAGCTGGATTCACTAATAATGTTCAATACTTCATTTATTATTTCTGCTGACACGTTGAAGAATTACAACCAGATTAAAGGCCGTAACATGGTAGGCTATTTCCGTAATAATCAGATTTATAGGTTAAAAGTGGATGGGAATGCCCAGTCGGTTTATTGGGTAAGAGATGAGCGGAAACACTTAATTGGAATCAACAAGGCAGAGTCCAGTTACATGATTATTGGTGTGAAAA
>CAYYOW010000079.1:0-10543 GCA_964473395.1 uncultured Lentimicrobiaceae bacterium
CATCAGCAAGGACTGCCTTTCCGTACATCCTTTTAATCATTCCCATAGGCACCATCCCGGGTCTGAATCCGGGCATTTTAGCCTCTCTGCGATAGGTCTTTAATTGCTGATTAACTTTCTCAATGTAATCTTCTTCTTTCAGGTTAATGTGTACGAGAGCAGTAAGTTTTCCGCTTTCTTCTTTTGTGATATTCATCGAAATTCTTTTTGTTTTAAATAAAAATGTGCGGATGAAGGGACTCGAACCCCCATGCCTTGCGGCACCAGATCCTAAGTCTGGCGCGTCTACCAATTTCGCCACATCCGCAAAATATTTTCTCCTTTTAAAGGGGTGCAAATATACTACTTTTTTAAAATCAAATTTTTTAAAATATTTTTGGCGACCACCTGGATTATAATGGGATAAGTATCGAAATGCGTTTTTCCGGCAGCAAAAAGCTTACCGGAGTTTCGAGTTGTCTTTGTGACGGGTTTTGTCACGAATTTCTTTTTTCGCCAGATTTTTCACCAGTGCTTTTTCCAAATTAATTCCCGTTTGGTTTGCCAGACAAATCAATACAAAAAGTACATCCGCCATTTCGTCGGCCAGGTCAACAGCTCTATCCGACTCCTTAAACGACTGCTCGCCATATTTACGTGCCATAATCCGAGCCACTTCGCCCACCTCTTCGGTAAGAATGGCCATATTTGTCAGTTCGTTGAAATACCTTACGCCGGTGGTGTTTATCCACTGATCCACAAGTTTTTGTGCTTCTTCGATGGTCATAGCTTTTGTTTTTACAAAAATAGGATATTTCAACCGGTTTTCTGCATTAGGATAAGGGTGATTTTTAGGGCGGCCTTCGCACAAGCCCCCATCGGGCGTCCCTTGTCCGGAGCAAAGAACACAACGCCTTGCTATTTTCTGCTGTGCTTTCCGTTTTTCCCTACTTTTGCAGCGATGAAAGAATTGAAAACATTTGAACAAGGTACAGACCTTACCGCCAAAACACTTGCCGGACTTGAAAATGTGTTGGCTGATGAACTCAAAGCACTGGGTGCCGGCTCAGTGGAACCCGGTAACAGGGTGGTTTTTTTTCGGGGTGATAAAGCCCTGCTGTACAAGGCCAACTACCTTTGTCGTACCGCTTTACGTGTTTTGAAACCTATCGGTATCTTCACGGTGAGAAACGAACAGGAACTCTACGAAAAGGTGAAACGTATTGACTGGCCGTCACTTTTTGATGTCGAAAAAACCTTTGTTGTCTCTGCTTCTGTTTTCCATTCATCGCTAACCAACTCGCTTTATGTGGCACTGAAGACAAAAGATGCCATCGCGGACCAGTTTCGTGAGAAAATGGGAAAACGGCCATTTGTCAGTAAAGAAAATGCCCAGATGCATATCAACGTGCATATTAGCCAGGATGAATGTACCATTTCATTGGATAGTTCCGGAGATTCGCTGCATAAAAGAGGCTATCGTGTTGCTGTTGATAAAGCGCCCCTTAACGAAGTGCTCGCCGCCGGCATGATTAAGCTCAGTGGATGGAAAATGGATGGTGACTTCATCGACCCTATGTGTGGCTCCGGCACCATTCCTATAGAAGCTGCTATGATGGCCATGCAAATCCCGGCGGGCTACTATCGCAAACATTTCTCTTTTGAGCACTGGAATGATTTTGACTCTGAACTTTTCGAGAAAATAAAAAAAGAAGCTTCCGAAGAAATTTGTGAATATGACAATCCTATCATAGCTTCCGACAAATCGTATAAGGCTTTTGGTATTGCCCGCTCCAACCTGAGAAACGCTGGTTTGCACAAAGATATTATGCTACTCAACAAGCCTTTTGCAAAAGTCAATCCCGAAAGTGGCAAAGGTGTATTGATATTTAACCCACCTTATGGGCTGCGCCTGGAAGAAGACGAGCTTATTGAGTTGTACAAACACATAGGCGATGTGCTGAAAAATAGATTTCAGGGTTACGAAGCCTGGATTATCACCGGTAATATGGAGGTTGCCAAATTTATCGGTTTACGGCCTTCCCGGAAGATTATCTTATATAACGGTCCGCTGGAGAGCCGGTTCATAAAGTTCGAAATGTATAGCGGAAGTAAAAAGGCAGCTAAATCTCAAGATTCAAAATAACAAATCACATCTATAAAGGATTTGATTGTTTGGGACTTGAATTTTGGGGTTTGTCATTTCAACCGGGGGCACAAAAAAGAGACCGTCTCAAACAAATTGAGGCAGTCTCTGTGATTTTTTACGGCTATTATAGAAAAATATGAACCAAGGCTCACTTACTACCTGTATTCGTCAGAAACAGAAAGTTTTTTTCTTCCTTTAGCTCTTCTTCTTTTCAGCACTTTGCGCCCATTTACGCTGGACATTCTTTCACGAAATCCGTGCTTATTTTTTCTTTTTCTTACCGATGGTTGAAAAGTTCTCTTTGTCATCTTTCTGTAGATTTTGGGAGTGCAAAAATAGACTATTTTTTAAAATTCACAAACCAAAAGCCAAAAAATATTTTTTCATTTCTTTCAGTCTCTTTGTATGCCTGTGTTTTACCAAAAAAAGATTCTCCTTCCGCAAAAGGAAAGGAGAATCAGGGGGATTTTTATTTTTCAGGAACCTCTTTCAGGGTTTCCAACAGGAAGTCCCAAAATTTCTGTACCGTTGCAATATTCACTTTTTCGTCTGGTGAATGGGGCCAGCGGATGGTAGGACCGAATGAGATCATATCCCAGTTGGTGTAAACGGAACCAAGCAGACCACATTCCAAACCGGCATGGATAACTTTTACTTCCGGAACTTTTCCGAATTTGTTGTTATAGATATTCTTCATCTCTTTCAAAATAGCCGAATCGGGATCGGGGTTCCATCCGGGGTAGTCACCTGAGCTTTCCGCTTTGAGGCCGGCAGCTTCGTGCGATGCTCTTACATCGGCAGCTATTGTGTTTTTCCCTTCTTCCGTAAGGCTGCGTTGCAGGCTGGCCAGCTCTATTTTGCCATTTGCTGCTTTGACAATGGACAGGTTAGTGGAGGTTTCCACGATGCCTTCCAGATCTTTGCTCATGGTAATCATGCCATTGGGGCAATCGGCCACAGCTTTAAAAAGGCTTGCCTGTGCTTTCTCTTCCATAACCTTTTCAGGGATCTCGGTAGCTTCTGCACCGACTTCCACGCCAGAGTCGGTTTTAGCAAATTCGTCTTTTACAATCTGTTCAAATTCTTTTACAAAAGTTTCAAAATTGGCTTTTTTGTCTTCAGGGACAATCGCAATAGCAACAGCTTCACGTGGGATGGCATTGCGTAGGTTTCCACCTTCCACTTCAGCCACACGCAATCCGAATTTTTCGTTGGCGGTTACCAGTAGTGCATTGATAATTTTGTTGGAATTACCACGTCCGAGATTGATGTCCAGTCCTGAATGACCGCCTTTTAAACCTTTTACGGTAATTTTGTAAGCGGCCATGCCTTCCGGGACATTCTCTTCGTTGTACTCCAGCTTGCCATTAGTGTTGACGCCACCTGCACAGCCGATATAGAGTTCACCTTCGTCTTCCGAGTCGAGATTCAGCAGAATATCGCCATCCAGCAGGCCTGGTTTCAAACCTTCAGCACCGGTCATGCCGGTTTCTTCATCAACGGTAAACAAAGCTTCCACAGGACCGTGAACCAAATCTTTCGATTCGAGAACTGTCATGGCGGCAGCTACACCCATGCCGTTATCGGCACCGAGTGTTGTTCCTTTAGCAGTAACCCATTCACCATCGATATAAGCATCAATAGGGTCTTTTTCAAAATCGTGATCCGAATCGGAATTTTTCTGGGGAACCATATCAATATGTCCCTGAAAAATAATTCCTTTTCTGTTTTCCATGCCTTCGGTGGCAGGTTTTTTTATGATGACGTTTCCCACTTCGTCCACAATGGTTTCCAGTCCGAGGTCTTCACCAAATTTTTTCAGAAATTCGATGACTTTACCTTCTTTCTTGGAAGGACGCGGGATTTGTGTCAGGCTGTAGAAATTTTTCCACAGTGCCTTGGGTTCCAGATTTAATATTTCTTTACTCATGATTTAATATTTTAATATTTTAAACTGTTATTTTTCCATATTCGGCAACTCCAAACCATATCCTTTTTTCTTGTCTTCGGCTTTCAATAGGAGGCTGACAACAACAGAGAAGAAGCCAAGTATAACAAATATAAGAATATCATTTTCGTAATTATACCTTAAGTTGAGTTTTTCTTTATTAATAATCGGATAGGTGGACTTGGTGAATATCCTCCCCATGGCTGCGAGGGAGGCTTTGCTACCATCATTTATGCTTATCTGTTTTACAGCGTTAAGATTGCTGGCTATAATGTTATTTTTCAGCTGCTTGGTTTTTACTTCCTTTTGTGGCGTAGCCTGATAGAAAGTAGTCTGTACGATGGAGTCCACAATTCTACCGGTAGTTTTTTCAATTGCCAGATTTAATTGTTTGGTTTTGACATTGATATTGTTGAGGGCCAGTGCATGGTTATAACTCAGCTCAATGGAAGATTTAATCAGAGCTTTGTTTGGAGCAACACTCGGATTGGAAGCGGCAAGTACAATCCCAAGCGTAGTTGGAATAGCCCACAAGCCAACATTTTGAATATAAAAAATTACGGCATAAGCAGTTCCTAATTGCCTTTCAGGAATAATCTTTGGTACGGAAGGCCACATGGCCGAAGGAACCAACGAAAAGGCAATGCCGAGAATGATAACTAAAATAGCTGCAAAGATCCAATTGTTGAGACCGGGAACAGCCAAAAGACCATGTACAAGAATCAGCATTACGGAACCGATAATCATAATAGTGGCTCCTTTACCTTTTTTGTCATAAATTCCACCGAACAAAGGGGTCAGAAAAATGGTTCCGAAAGGAAGCAGCATAGGAATGAGGCCTGCCAACTCCGGCGCAACATGATACTTATTAATTACAAAATCAGGCGCATAGAACAAAAAAGGGAATACGGCACCGTAAAATAAAACACAAAGAATAGCAATGTACCAGAAAGCTTTGTTGCTGATAATGACCAGGATATCTTTGATACGGAAAGGATCTTCTTCTTCCATTTCCAAATCTTTTTCCGAAGCATCCAGTCTTTTGTCAAGGACAATATAAACGATAAAAGCAATTAACCCGAGAAGCATCAGAACAAAAGCCAGCAAAATAGGTGTGCTGTATGTGAATTTGATAGCAATAGGTAATGAAACAGCCAGTGCCAGAGCTGTACCCAAACGGGCTATGGACATCTGAAGTCCCATGGCCAGTGCCAGTTCCTTACCTTTGAACCACTTCACAATAGCTTTAGAAAGGGTAATACCCGTGGCCTCACTTCCCACTCCGAAAATGGCAAAGCCAAGGGCAGAAAGGAAAACCTGTGTTTTAACCTGTCCAATGAAGGGTATTGTGAGCATTGTATTGGCAACATGAGGCGATAAAGAAGTCATAGCCCAATAGTTAAAGCCGGTACCAATGACCATCAATGCAGTAGCGCCAAGGCCGGTTACTCTAATCCCGAGTTTGTCCAGAATAATACCGCTGAAAATCAGCATAAAGAGTCCAACATTGAACCATGCATAGGACCCGGTATATAAACCAATATCCCTACTTGTCCACCCCAGGGCGGTTTCAAGAAGGGGCTTTACCGATGAGCCGGCATAGTTAAAATAATATGCCCCAAACATGGACAAAGAAACTACTACCATCGCTGTCCAGCGTGCCAATGGTGACTCTCTGAGCGACTTCTGTATTGCTTCAGTCATAACAATTTAATTTAGATTTTTATTTTTTAATAAAGATGAACGGGCGAAATTAAGAATTTATTTCGGGAGTGGGGGAAAATAGTTGTTAATATGGACTAATTCTTTGTTAAAAATTGTTTTGTGCGGTGTTCTAATCTGTCCATTCTTTTCTTAAGAAAATTATAAAAGTATTAAAATCAGTACTTTTATCGATAGACGTGAACGACCTGCTTTGTTTTAAAAAAATCTTCTTCAAAAAAATGCTCCAGCGGATAAGTAAAGACTTTTATTTTTTTGAGCTTGCGCACACGGTTTAGTTCCTCATCTACTCCGGTCCCTTTTAAGTATAAAATACCGTTAGTCAACGAGTTAAACGAGCGTGGCTGAACCTTGCGTAAAGTCCATTGTGTGAAAACTTCCAGGTCGGTAACAGCACGGCTCACCACAAAGTCAAATGAGCGCCTTACCTCTTCCACCCTGATATGTTCTGCTTTCACATTTCCCAATTTCAGAGTTTGGGCAATCTCTCTGACTACTTTAATTTTCTTTCCAATGGAATCTACAAGATAAAATTCTGTTTCCGGAAACAAAACAGCCAGTGGGATACCGGGAAAACCACCACCGGTTCCGGCATCCATAATTTTTGTACCCGGTTTAAACGAAAGCAGCTTGGCGATACCAAGGGAATGAAGTACATGATGAAAATAAAAGTTGCCCATGTCCTTGCGCGAAATAACGTTGATGCGGCTGTTCCACTCGCGATAAAGGCTCTCCAGATGTTCTATTTGCTCTTTTTGCCTGACGGTGAGCTCCGGAAAATATTTGAAGATTAGATTTTGCTGCATAACTTCTGCGTCGAAAACTATTTTGATTTTGTATTAAGGTATTCTTCTGCCAACAGAGCCATAATCAGAATCAAGACCAAGAGAATAATATTATGTTTTCCCTGCTAAACAACTTTTTAGACATAGAACGCATTGACAATACTTAGAACAAAAATAGTAAAGTTTTGCTGGCGAATAGAGATGGCTTTATAGGAGTAAGGTTATTGTTAAAGAAACCGTTGAAGCTTTTTTATCAAAACTTCTTTTTTAACCGGTTTTGCAATGTAGTCATCAAATCCGGCAGCAAGGCAGTTCTCTTCGTCGCCAGCCATGGCAAAAGCAGTCTGGGCAAGTACTGGAATCTCAGGCCTGATCTTTTTCAACGATTTAATAATGTCAAATCCACTGTCGCCGGGCAGCTGGATATCCAGTAAAACAACTGAGATATCCGGATTTTCCGAAAAGAGCCTGATACCTTCCCGACCTTCGATAGCTTCTATTATTTTCAGATTTATTTCCTCCAGTACTTTTTTGAAATAAATACGGCTGCTGTCGTCGTCTTCTATAATAAGAACAGTTCCTTTTGGGGTGAGGACTCCGTTTTTGGATTTTTCAGTTGTATCTTTTGCAATTCTGGCAGCCGACTCAATGGTTAGGTTTTCGGCGGGAATGTAAAAGTAGAAAATAGAACCTTTTCCATACTCTGAACTGACGTGAATAGTTCCGCCGAGTATTTCCACAATTTTTTTACAGAGATAAAGTCCGATACCTGTGCCTCGATAAAGTTTCCGGTTGTCATCCTCAATTTTATAAAAGCGCTCAAAAAGGTGTTTCAGATTGGGTTGCTCAATGCCAATACCAGTATCTTTAACGTAAAATCTTATATAGTTGCTTTCCAGCGTATAACCAAACTCAATGGTACCCCAGTGAGTAAATTTTATGGCATTGTTTAAAAGGTTGACTAACACCTGGTTGATACGGATTTTGTCTGAGTTTATCCAAAGCGACCTTTCCGGAAGTTTTAGTTTCAAATGAACATCTACTTGTTTTTTCTCAACGAGAATAGGAATGTATGTTTTTTCAAGATTCTGCATTAACTTACTTAGCGAAAAGTTTGTCTTGTTGATTTTTACCTGGTTGGCTTCAATCATGGAGACATCCAGAATATCATCAATGAGTTGTAGTAGTGTTTCGTTGCTGTTGTTAATAATTGAAACATATTGCTTCCGTTCCTCTTCTTTAATAGTACCATCGGCCAGCAGGTTGCTAAAACCTACAATGGCATTAAGCGGGGTACGTATTTCGTGCGACATGTTGGCGAGGAAAGATGATTTAAGTTTATCTGCAATTTTTGCTTTTTTGTACTGGGTTAGATATGACCGTTTGGCGATAGACATCAAAACGTATGCTGTTGCACCGGTTAAAAGTATGGCGGAATAAAAATCCATTAACCTCATTGTATTTGATGGGTAATTTCCAAGTGCGTAAGGATGAGTGTATTCAAAAATAAAAAGAACAACAACATTGAGAACAAGAATAAGACTTAGAATTAACAACTGCTTTCCACTCATCATAAATATCAGATAGCTATACAATAAGATGATAAGAAAAAACCATGGTCCCCGTGCACCATAATTGAAATACCATACAACATTAATTAACCCCAAAGTTGTAATGATAAACAGCCACTTGGCAAAAGTAACGTGGAAATCTTTTTCTGCCATGAAATAAATGATAGCAAAAATAGCAATCCCGCCAAGGGGAACCACAATTAAGATCCAATTGAAACCCAACATGAAGTTAAGAAAAATGGAAATAGCAGAAAAGAAGATGGCTGCCAGACTCAGAGGAATAAGGAATTGTTTTTCAAAATTGAACCAGTCATCCCGTTTAATCTGGTTAGCTTCAAAATGAGCACTGAAAATATTCATGTTAAGTTATGTTTTTACTTGTATTTATAACATTACAAATAATCCTTTCTATTCAATATGTAAACGATACCGGATGAAAGAAATAACAGTAAAACAGCAAAATTATTATATGCTGTGTAGTATAAGAAAAACGAAAACCATAAAAGATTTCCTGATTTTAAGCCTACTTAGCAGCAAATTTAACATTTTTCTTATAGAGAAAAGAAGTTCTTCTAAAAAAGAGGGCAGCAGGCCACCTGAAGTTTTAAACAAAAAATGTTCATAACTCTTTTTTCCCAAATTTGGAAAATTCCCAGAATGAGTAAATTTGTTTACACCAAAAATTAATCCGAAATGGGGAATTCTTTATTAGAAAAAGCATATCAGGTAATCGATGAAACAAAAAAAATCGGTATAGGCCACTTGGCCACGCATAGCATACAAAACGGCCAAAAAAAAGCAATAAATATACACGGAGAGAAAGTTATCCCTTTTTCTTTAAGCGATTATTTGATGCTCATGCATGATGAACGGATTATTGATGGTGCTATTGCCTCCATAAAAGAAAATGGTTTTAACCTTTCTATTTCGCGAGAATTTCTGCATCTTGACAAAACGGATGAAGCGGAAGAAATTCTCGCAAAAGTTTTCCATAATCCCGTTGTCTTATACCCTAAAACCACTTTGGCTCACGTAGGGGCTTTACCTCTTTTAATAGACAGAAAAGATGCTGTTATACTCGATCATCATGTGCATGCCACCATTCAGATGGCTTCGGATATGGTGCGGGCACGAGGAACCCATATGGAAATTATCCGGCATAATAATCTGGTACAACTGGAGCAGCGAATTATCGAATTAAGAAAAACCCATAAAAAAATTTGGTATCTTGCCGATGGAGTCTATTCTATGTATGGTGATGTTTTCCCTGCTAAAGAAATTGAGACTTTACTGAATAAATATGAAGAATTTTATGTTTATGTAGATGATGCTCATGGTGTTAGCTGGGCTGGCCCTAATGGAAGTGGTTATGTGTTATCACAAATTGAGCAGCATCAGAAGATGATTCTGGCCGTTTCGTTTGGTAAAGGATTTGGTGTAGGTGGTGGAGCTATTGTGTGCCCCGATGAATATATCAAAAAGTTGCTGGTTTATTTGAGTGGGCCTTTGATGTTTACGGGGCCGCTGGAATCGACAACCCTTGGCGGGCTGATTGCTTCTTCCAAGATTCATTTGAGTCCTGAAATTGTCGTCCTTCAAAACCGTCTGAAAGAACTGATTGACTATTTTTATACCCGTTGTGATGAGTTGGGGTTGCCACTTGTCAACAAAACCAGAACACCTACTGCTTATTTCCCAATGGGTAAGCCTGAGAATATTTATATCTCTGGAAAAATTTTCTTTGACGAAAGGTATTCTGTTACTGCAGGGCTTTACCCGGCCGTTCCTTTAAAAAATGCAGGACTGCGGGTGCAGATAACACTATATCAGGATAAATCAGATGTTGAAAAGCTTTTGCAGATTATGAAAAAGATCTATGATCTGTTCAAAAAGGAGCAGAATTTCTCCATTGAAGAGACCCTGAAACATTTTAAAGGATAAAAAAACCATCAGGCCTGTAAGCGGGATTCTGTTCCCAGTCCCAATAGCTATCGGAACCGGACTTCTATCATTTATCTCGATTACAGGTCACCCTGTAACTCCAGCAGCCTACCCACCGGCATCGGACGGGTCGCCCTTATCCCGTCGTCACCTATGGCGAGACGAGAATGCCGGAATATTTGGCCTTGCAACCCATAAGGTTTACCCCGGTCTGCTGTCACCAACAGGCCGCGTGGGCTCTTACCCCACGTTTTCACCTTTGCCTGCCGAAGCTTTAGCGAAGGCAGGCTTGCCTACCCTCTGGCTCCGACATCGGCAGTTATTTTCTGTGGCACTCGCTGTTTCTCCCGTCCCGCATTGCCTTAGGCAAGACGAGGACGAAAGAACCTTCCTGTTAGGAAGTATGGTACCCTGTGTTGTCCCGACTTTCCTCCTCGCCTGAGGCGAG
>CAYYOW010000080.1:0-10248 GCA_964473395.1 uncultured Lentimicrobiaceae bacterium
AAAAATACAGCACATATCATTTCCCATACGCATTGGGACAGAGAATGGTATCTGAGCAGTAAATATATAAATGAATGGTTGATACTTTTTTTCAATAATTTATTTGCCATGTTTGAAAACGAACCGGAATATATTTTCGTTCTTGATGGTCAACTGGCAATGGTAGAGGATTATTTTGAAGAACTGGATAAGAAAAAATACAATGTAAATGTTTACAAGCGGAAGATCCGAAAATATGTCAAACAAAACAGGCTCTTTATAGGGCCATATTTTCTTCAACCCGATTGGCAATTATTAAGTGAGGAGTCGTTGATAAGGAACCTGTTAATTGGAATACAATCGGCAAAAGCACTGGGAGGCTCAATGGGTGTTGGATGGATGCTCGATAACTTTGGTCAGATTTCGCAAACTACTCAATTGCATAAAGAGTTTGGTCTCCGCGGACTTTATGTATGGCGGGGTGTTGAGATGGATCCAACTGATGTTCAGTCAGAATTCCTTTGGGAATCACCCGATGGAACAAAATTACCTTCGATGTATTTACTGGACAGTTACCGAAATGTAATGAGATTAGCAGAGCATAGCGATATTATGAAGGAACGGGTTTATGATGAATTTAAAAAATTAGAGCCTTTTGCGACAACCAGTAACATTCTTTTAATGAACGGATACGACCAGGAAATGAATCCAGATAATATCCAACCCTACATTAAAGGTGGAAAAATGGATACTGATACTTTGAGAATTATTCAAAGTAATCCTGAAAAATTCATTAATGATGTAATGTCTGAAAACCCTGTTCTGAAAACCTTAAAAGGCGCTCTTTACAGTGGGCGTTTTATTTCTGTTTTTCCCGGAGTGATGTCTACCAGAATGTATTTGAAATTACAAAATGACGATCAGCAAAAAGCATTGGAAAAGAGAGTTGAACCTTTATCAACTTTAATTTGGGCTTTAGGGGGTGAATACGAAAATACTCAGATTAGAGAAGCCTGGAAAACTTTGCTAAAAAATCATCCACACGATAGTATTTGTGGCGTAAGTATTGACGATGTCCACTCTGACATGGAAGACAGAACGCGGATTGTAAATCAGCTAACCTTATCCTTAACCGAGCAGAAACTGAAAGAGTTAAGTAGTTTGATTAATACCTCCAAATGTGATGATGATGAAGTAAAAGTGGTGTTTAATCCATCTTTTTTCCCGAGAAACGAATATGTAAAATTCGAGAATGGGAGTTTCTTTGTAAAAGATATTCCAGCACTTGGTTATAAAGTTGTGGAAAAATCAGACAAAATTTCTGATCGACTGTTTATAGAAGAAAATACGGTAAACAACAAAGAAATTAAAGTTTCATTCAATGATAATGGTTCTTTTGACCTTCTTTATAAGAAGACTGGGAAACACTACAAAGAACTTGGATTAATTGAAGACAGGGCTGACACAGGTGATGAATACAATTATTCGTATCCGGATGTTGATAAGATAATAACCTCTAAAGACTGCAAGGTAAAAATTTCGTTCCATAATAAATCGGAAGAACAGGTCGTGGTAAAAGTTGAGTTGGAGATGGAATTGCCGGAGTCGGATGCCAAAAATCACACGAAAAGGAGCGAAAAGACCAGGAAGTTACCAATTGTAATATATTATACCATCGATGCTGAATCGCCCATTGTAAAATGCAGGACTGTTCTTCGGAATACTGTGAAAGATCACTTGATCAGAATCTTGTTTCCAACAAATATTAATACAGAATTCGCTTATGCCGGCAGCCCTTTCGATGTGGTGAAAAGGCCAATTTATATTGAGGATTATGATGAGTCTTCTATCCCCGAGACTGTTAAGAAAGTTATCATCGGTGCCCGCGAAGCAAAACCCAATACCATTTTCCTAAACCGTGAATTTGTTGATTTAAATAATGGAAATGAGGGGCTTACCGTATTATCCAAAGGATTGCCGGAATATCAGATTGTTAATGACAGTACAATCGCATTGACATTGTTTAGATCGGTTGGTTGGATTGCGAAAAAGATCAACTCGAGAATTGGGGATGCAGGCCCTGAGATTTTCACCCCGGGTGCACAATGTCTCAGAGAAATGGAGTTTGAATATGCAATTTATCCTCATACAGGGGATGTTGAGGCCGGACTTGTATGCCGGACATCCGACTTGTATAACACCTCTTTACTGAAATTTACTACTGACAGGCATATTGGGGTGCTCGACATGGAAAAATCCTATTTTAGTGCATCCGACAGTAATTCAGGCTTGAAAATTACTGCTTTTAAAAGAAGTGAGGACGGCAAGTCGATTATTGTAAGAGGATACAATTCATCAACAAAATCAACCAAAGTTAAAATCAATTGTTCTCTTGAAATAATAAAAGCCTGCCTTACTAATCTTCTTGAAGAGGAAAAGAGAACGGTAAAATCTATTGGAAATTCAGTTCGGTTTTCACTGGGAGCAAAGAAGATTTTTACGATAAAGCTGGTTGTAAAAAGAGAAGACTATCCTTTAAACGATAATTGTGATGTGATATTCGAAAGAGAAAACATCAAAGAAAATTTTGATGGATATGAATATACTCTTGATGTATCCCCAGAAGAAATTTTAAGCGAGAGGAGAAGAGCCGAAGCTCTGAAAGAAAAAATGAATCATCCAGTGTGGCGAAGAACAGCTCTTGAGGCCCAATTGTCAGTTATTTTAACACAGCACTGCTACAACGAAAAACGGATTACTGAGCTTGGTTACGGACTTAACGAGGCCAGGGTTCAGCGTCGGATTCACGATTATATTAAGTATTTCAAAGATCCCGATCAAAAAGCAAAGTAAGTTGTTGCTAAGGGCTTGTGAGGGAATAACTTTACGGAGAAAAAGCTGTAGAAGTTAAAACGCAGGATGGTATGGTAATTGAAAGATACCGATTATGCCTGTAATGTGTTTTGTCTTTTTACAGCTGTTTACGTACACTAGATTCCCGAATTAACAGTTTGGCTTCAAAAACTTTTTGTTTGACCTTATCCTCGTCTTCCAATGCGCTTCGCAAAAACTCGTAGGCGGTTTCCCCCATTCGGATACCTGGCTGATCAATAGTGCTTAATCTCGGACATATATAATTGGAGATCATCGAGTTACTAAATCCCATAACGCCAACATCAATGGGGACATTTAACCCAAGTTCTTTCAGCGCTTTATAAACCCCAATGGCTACCTCGTCCGATACAGTAAAGATGGCATCAGGTTTGTCATCGGACAATAAAAGCTCTTTGGTAAAATAATATCCCTCTTCTTTATTGACAAACTCACATACCTTCACCAACGCGGGGTCATATTCTATATTATTCAGTTTCAAAGCATGGCAGTAGCCCTGATAACGGTCTTCGGCAATGGACGAATATTCATGACCTCTTATATGAGCAACCCTTTTATACCCTTGTTGTAGTAAGTGCTTTACTGCAATTTCGGCACCGTGAAAATCATTTAACTTTACAAAATGTCCCTGATAGTTCTTTGGCGTCCGGTCAATCAATACAAGCGGAATGTTATTCTTTTCCATAATTTTTAAGTAAGAATTATTAATCTCATTCCGGCAGGGAGCAACAATTATTCCGGAGACATTCATTCCGATTAAGTGACCAATCAGTTCCGATTCCTTTTGTGGAATATGTGAAGATTCGCTCAGGATAACCGCGAAATTGTCTTTCTGAGCAGAGCTGACAATTCCTTTTAAAATGGTGGAAAAAAAATAATGCTCCACACGCGGGAGTACCAAACCAATTACATTTGATTTACGTTTCCTTAACGAAGCAGCCATCTTGTTTGGCGTATAATCAAGCTCTTGTGCCAGTTCCATAACAGCCTTCCGCGTTTCATTACCAACATCTGACTTATTGTTCAGTGCTCTGGAAACGGTTGTTATAGAGATGTTTAGCCTATTTGCTATTTCTTTCATTGTCATTTTATTATGCATAAATATAGCCTTTTATTGTTATTTATTACCAAAACGTTTGCGGCAAATTTACGGAAAAATATTGTGTTATTCAATAAATTTACGTTAATTTAACATAAATGATATATATTTGTCAATATTTTTAGTATTCATAAAAAACACATACAATGAAAAATTTTTTAACAAATGTATTTTTGGCATTTGCCTTACTCTTTTCTACCGGAGGTTTTGCTCAGGTTATTATAAAAGGTAAGGTAGTTGACAAGACCAATTCACCCCTGGCTGGTGCAAGTGTTGTAGTAAAAGGTACTACTGAGGGGACTACCACTGATGCCAATGGCACATTCTCTTTTCAGACGGCAAAAACCGGGAATGTAGATTTGATGTTTTCCTTTGTTGGCTTTCAGACACAAACTATTCCTGCAACCTTAAAAAGTGGGGAAAACAATTTTAATGTTGTATTGCAAGGAGCAAGTAGTGGTTTAAATGAGGTGGTTGTTACGGCGACCAATACCAGGAGAACACAGTTTCAGTCACCACTTTCCATTACCATGTTTAAGCCCAAAACGCTGGAGCGCTTGAGTGCAAGTAGTGAGGCCGATATTTTAAGGGCAGTTCCTGGTATTACTGCAGAAGGTGGTGGTGGAGAAGTTGCCTCAAATATTTTTGTGAGAGGTTTGCCCTCCGGAGGACAGTATCAGTTTACACCTATTCTTATTGATGGAATGCCGGTGCTCAGCACTTTTGGTATGAACTCATCGGCACAAGATGTTTATTTCAGACCCGATCTGGGATTCAGGTCATTAGAATTTGTACGTGGTGGTGTATCTACCCTTTATGGTGTTGGTTCTGTTGCCGGTATTATTAGCTATACAAGTAAGACAGGCTCACCCACACCGCAACGGACATTTAATCTGGAGTGGGCAGATAAAGGGAGATACAAAGCTGATTTTTTTGCTGCCGGCCCGGTTGGTAGTAAAAAATCCAACCTTTTTTATGCATTTACCGGAACTTACCGTTATGATAACGGCCCCTTGGTTACCGGCCTGCCTACCGAAGGTGTACAGTTCAGAGGAAATCTGAAAAAGGTGACAAAAAATGGTGTGCTGACTTTATATGCCCAGTATATAAATGATAAAGTCCAGTTTTTTCTTCCCCTGCCGTTGAATGGATCAGACCGTTCAAGAGCAACGGGTAACGATGGTAAGCCTGTTTACACAACACAAACTGTAGCGGCGGCAGACTTCACCTATCCTACGCCGGGAGGGTTTTATCAATCACCTATTCGGAATGGTGTTTACACAAATGGTGGCTTCCTAATGCTTGATTATAACCAAAATTTAGGAAATAACTGGAGGTTTGACTCGAAGCTTAAATATGCAAAATACAAACATCAGTTTAACCTGTTTTTGGATGGTGGCGGTGTAAGTGGTGCTGCTCCTGTTGAAACCATGCAAGGATATGTCAACACAAGATTGTCGGGCGTTTCTCAGTACTCGTTTACCTATGACAAAACAGGAAAAACTTTAAATTCCGGAGATAAATTGTTTGAAAACAGGATATTGGATAGAACACGACCAATGACAGATATGACGGGAGAATTTAAATTTATCAAGGTTATCGCCGGTAATAAAGTGAAACAAACAATTACGATGGGAACTTTTCTTGCCAGAGCTGAAGCCGGTGACTTCGATGTCATCACTCGTTATCTTGGTACTTTCAATAACGAACCTCAGCTTGTGAACCTATCCTATACAAGTACCTCTGGTAGAACAATGAACTATACAGCAAATGGTGTTTCCGGAAGAGGCATTTATTATGCAAACAAACTCTTTGGCAGTAGTAAACAGGCTGTATATTTTACGGATGAAATGGTTATGGGAAGATTAAGAGTTGATGCCGGATTACGGGTAGGCCATACTGTTGGCGACATAAATATCGAAGGGAGTAAAGTTTACACCATGAGCACAGACTCTACACAGGGAAGCAACCTGAATACGGTGAAATGGGGAGATGGCACATGGACAAGAGGAACAGTTAGTGCTACAGATTATGCCGTGGCGCTGGCAGGATTATATACTGTCTCGGAACATTCATCTGTTTATTTAAACCTGTCGAAAGGCTTTTTCTTTCCTATGTTGCGTGCAGTTAAATTTTACAACGGTTCGCCACAAACATATTCCACTGAGAAAATATACCAGGCTGAAGGAGGCTGGAAATACAGTTCCGGAAAATTAACAGCAACGGCGGCACTTTATTATGTGGCTTTAAGAAACAGACGACAGGTTGACTGGATAAATGCACCTGGTGGAGGTATAGTTGAAGATGTTAACCTTGTGGGAACTTCCACATTTGGCACAGAACTTACCTGGAACTGGAATCTTGTAAAGAACATGAGCTTTTATGGTAACTTCACCTATCAGAAACATCGTTATGATCAATTTGAAGGCCATCCTGAATATGTTGGAAACTGGTTAAGAAGACAGCCACGGCTTTTGTCGATGTTGGGAATTTCATACGATGATGGAAAATGGGATGCCAACCTGTCTAATAATTATATGGGTAAAAAATTTACAAGTGACAATAATACCATCCTGTTAGATCCCATTAATATTGTTCGGATTGATGCCGGATATACTTTCCCTCTGGGGAATAACTCTACCAAATCCTGGCGTCTTGGTCTCTCCGTCTTCAACTTGCTCAATAATGCAGGCATAACGGAAGGTTCTCCTCGTCTGGGCAACAACCAAACTGTTGCTGAGTATTTTGTGGGGCGTCCTATCCTGCCAAGACGTATTTTTATACGGGCGACATTTAATTTGTAATAAGATAATTTCATTTCTCATAGAATGATAATTTTGGTTCCTGATTGTAAATGCGCCCAACAAATTGGTTGGGCGTATTTATTTCAGAGACCTACAACCAGGCAAAAAATAGTTTATGAATAATATCCCACTTTTAAAGCAGGCCAGGCAAATTTTGCTAGACAATAGAAAGCAAGGTTACACCATCCCCGGAGCTGGGATTTATCCCTTCCAATGGAAATGGGACTCCGGATTTATTGCATTGGGATACAGCCATTTTGATTTACAGAAGGCAATGATAGAAATGGAAACACTGTTTGATGCCCAATGGGATAACGGTTTTGTTCCACATATCATTTTCCATTCTGTGGCAGAAAGAGAAAATTATTTTCCTAATGCCGACTTTTATCACTCCTCACTTTCAGCAAACGCTAACCTGAATTATGAAACAACTACGCTAACGCAACCTCCGGTGGAGGGCTGGATTATAGAAAGGATATACAGGATAGGGGGGCACCTTCCTGAAATTCAGGAATTTGTGAAGAAGCTCTTCCCGAAAGTTATGGCTCAACATGAATATTTGTATGAAAATCGTGACCCTCTACATGAAGGGCTCGTTTATATTCAACATAATTGGGAGTCAGGTACGGATAATTCTCCTGTTTGGGACGAAATATGGAGATCATTTAAGGTGCCTGAGTACAACTTTTCGCGCAAAGACACACAGGTTGTTAAAGAGGAACAGCGCCCTGTAAAACGGGAGTACGACTACTATTTATATCTTATTGACTTGTTCAAAAAGTGGCGATACAACGATGCGCTAATTGCTGAGACGTCTCCTTTCCTCGTACAGGACCCATTGTTTAACAGTATGTTAGTTGCCTCTAATAAGAGCCTTATTCGTCTTGGTAAAAAATTTGGTTTTTCGCAAGATGTAGAACGGTTGGAAATATGGAACAGGAAATCTGTTTCAGCTTTTAATGAAAAACTATTTGATAAAGATGCCGGAATGTACCGCCATTTTGATTTGAGAGGTGGCAAATGGCTCGATGGCCTTACCTCTTCGGGATTTGCTCCGCTGTTTGCCGGAATCCCATCGCGGCAACAGATGGAAAAAATGCTATCTGCATTGGAAAGGTTTTCCAAAGATGGGCGGTATTACCCAATACCATCGTTTGATCCTGAAGATAACAGCTTCGAGCCACAGCGCTACTGGCGTGGTCCGGTTTGGGTAAATATGAATTGGCTGATTATTGAAGGTCTAAAATCCTATGGTGAGAGTATATGGGCGCGTAGGATAAAGGAAGGTACTTTGCAAATGGTTCGTGAACAGGGCTTTTTTGAGTATTTTGAGCCGGAAAAGAAAAAATCACGCAAACAAGGCTTTGGCTACGGTGGTCAACAGTTTTCATGGACAGCGGCTTTAATTATTGATTTATTGAACAACAGATTATGAACTGGTTAGATTACGTTATCGTTATTGCCTATCTCGGAGGCTTCTTAGGTCTGGGCTATTTTTTTAAAGACAACAAATCATCAAAGGATTATTTTCTTGGTGGCCGTGAGGTGGGATGGTTTCCGCTGAGCTTGTCCGTTATGGCAACACAACTGTCGGCCATCAGTTTTATTTCGGCTCCGGCTTTTGTTGGCCTCCGTCCAGGTGGCGGTATGTCGTGGCTCACTTTTGAGTTCGCAGTTCCTTTGGCCATGATATTGGTTGTAGTAGTTATTGTTCCTCCATTGTATAAATCGGGTGTAGTAAGTATTTACGAATACCTGGAAAAGCGTTTTGATGCCAGCTCACGATTGCTTATCAGTTTTGTTTTTCAGATTAGCCGTTCTTTTGGAACCGGTGTTATGGTTTATGCTGTGGCGCTAATCCTGCAAAGTGTATTAAATATTCAGTTTTGGCAAACCATCATTATTATTGGAGCAATTACCTTAATCTATTCCTTCCAAGGAGGTATGCGAGCGGTTGTGTATGGCGACATGATCCAAATGATCATACTTTTTGTTGGTATTTTGGTGAGCCTGGGTTTCGGATTATATGCAATAGGCGGATGGCACCAATTTCTTACGCACATGGATATGAGCAGGCTGACGGCTGTCAATTTTAGTAAAATGGGATTCCATGACGATGGTTTTGGCTTCTGGCCGATGCTTATTGGTGGTCTGTTTTTGTATACTTCTTATTACGGTACCGACCAAACCCAAATGCAGCGCATGTTGTCTGCAAAGGATACAGGTACAATTCGTAAATTACTCACCGTAAACGGACTTTTCCGGTTTCCCATAACGTTTATCTACAGCTTGATGGGATTAGTCTTGGGAACACTTTATTTTATGGATCCTTCTTTCCAAACCGCTCTGCATCAGGTCTTTATCGCCCACTCTTCTCTGAAAAGCAGTACAGATTTATTGGTTCCGGTATTCATAATAAAATATCTTCCCAACGGCATTATTGGTCTTCTTCTTGTCGCTATTATGTCTGCGGCCATGTCATCTCTCAGTTCCACTATAAATTCATTGTCTGCTGTTACGGTTGAAGATTTTATTAAGCGGTTTAAAACCATGAACGACCGGCAGTATGTCAGGGTTTCGCGGTTTGTTTCGCTTTTTTGGGGTATAGTATGTATTCTGTTTGCTTTTGTAGCAGGTGGAATTGCCGATACGGTTATAGAAGCCATCAATAAAATAGGATCCGTATTTTACGGCCCTGTTCTTGCGGCTTTCCTGTTGGCCATTTTGTCGAAACGCGCCCATGCTCTTGGGGTTAATGTCGGGATTATTACCGGCGTGCTGGTGAACGTTATCCTTTGGCTTTTTGTGCCGGAATTATTCTGGTTTTGGTGGAATGCAATTGGCACTATTGTTACGGTAGTTGTGGCTTTATCGCTAAGCATGTTAATCCGGAAAGATTATCACAAAGAACTTTTGCATATTGATAAATTCCAATGGAAGACGCGTGAAAACATGATACTGGCGGTTTATTTTGTAGCAATAGTCTTGTTTTCGATTTCCTTACCTTATATATTTTAATGAACATGAATGAGCTGAGTATTTTAGATGGATTGAAAAAGCTTTACGGAGAAAAGGCTGGAGAAGTTGAAAAGCAGGTGGATACGGTAATTGAAAAATATCGATCTTCCCTTCCGCATTATGATAAACAGTTGTCGGAAAAAGATGTGGTATTAATCACTTATGCCAACACTATCAGCCGTGAGGGGCAATTTCCGTTGGAAACATTGGACGATTTTCTTGGCCAAAACTTTGACGGACTTATTAATACGATTCATATTTTGCCGTTCTTTCCGTTTTCGTCCGACGATGGTTTTGCTGTGACAGATTATTATGCTGTAAATCCTGAATTTGGAACATGGGAACACATCAAACGCCTGTCAGCTAAATATCATTTAATGTTTGATGCTGTTATCAATCATATGTCGAAAAATTCTGACTGGTTTAAAGGTTTTCTGGCAGGAGAACCTGATTTTG
>CAYYOW010000081.1:0-10170 GCA_964473395.1 uncultured Lentimicrobiaceae bacterium
GGTTTTTACATCCCTTATTATTGTTAAATTCAATTTTATAGGTCACACTGATGTTAGCTACACCAAACCAGTCTTTTGTGCCGCTGTTTCCTCGTTGTTCTCCCTTCTTATGACTAAGTGTCGGATCAGAGAAATACTCCCCCGGCGTCAAATTTCCGGAATTCAACGACGCACCATCTAAATAATACGTCTTGCTCACATCATCCAGATAATCAGTGAACGTCTTGTGCATGTTCCACTCTGCCGAAAGGCCGAATCTCTTGCTTAAACTATATTTAAATCCTATTCCGAAAATTGCGGCAAAGTTATATTTTTTATACGGTTTCCGACCATCGTAACCAATATTTTGGCCTTCTGTTCCCAAACTTCTCAAATCATACACCTGGCCATTGTATTTTGTTGTCGGTTTGAAAAAGAAAAATCCTGCGCCAGCTGTAATGTAGGGCGTGAATTTGTGATTCATGCTGCCGGTAGAATATTTCATAAAATTAAACTCACCGGTTACCGAAATGTCATCGATTATGGTGGTAAAGTTCAGATTTCTATTTTTGACGGCTTCTGTTTTGACATCATTGCCAGCAACTTTCGCATGGGTGTATGTGATTTTTGCTGTCCACCGGTCGCCAAAATTGTACCTGACCACAGCACCATAAGCCGGTTTTGGCATCACAAACGGAGTGGCCGGAACAATGTCGCCATTGTAATAGGAGTACCCTCCGGAAAGGCCTGCTTCCAGTGTGTTCTGCGCATGCAAAGCTAACGGAAAAATAATTCCTGCCAACACGAGTAGGAAAACCGATTTACAGGATATGAGTAAAGGCTTTATCATTTGTATGCTTGTCCCTGATATTGAGCGGCAAATTTATCATTTTTTCACAATTGCCGCTGACTTAATTCCGGCTATCGACACCCCACAGCAATTTTTCCCGTATCGTTGAAAAAAAACTTTGCTCAGGCATCTGAACCAGATTGATTCTAAAATTACATTTTTTAATAATTATCTCTTCCATTTTGTTAATCTGGTGTTGGCGTGAGTCCAGCGACACCAGATATTTTTCTTCTCTTCCTTCTATTTTTATACGTATTTCGCTGTTGTCCTGAATAACGATGGGACGTACGGTTAAATTGTGCGAAGCAATAGGCGCAATCACAAAATTCTCTGATCCCGGTGTTAAAATGGGGCCGCCAACACTCATAGAATAGGCTGTGGATCCGGTGGGTGTGGCAATAATCAACCCATCGCCCCAATAAGTATTCAAAAAGAGCCCATTTACATACACATGGATAGTAACCAACGATGTGTCGTTGTTGCGATATATGGTTAAGTCGTTTAACGCAAAGTTTAATTTACCGAAGAGGTTACCTGGTTTTTCCAGTTTCAGGAGCGTTCGCTGGTCAAGATTGTAATTACCCGCGTAAATACAATCGATGGCCTTTTTCATCTCCTGCCTTGATACGCTGGAAAGAAAACCCAGTCTCCCCAGGTTAATACCCAAAATCGGAACGCCCAGGTCGTGTACGTAAGGAATGGCATCCAGGAGAGTTCCATCGCCACCAATAGAAAACAAAAAGTCAAGGTTTTCAATATCTTTCGATTGGCTGAAAACACCTGGTTTATTAGCAAATTTAATATAGCTTTTTATTTTGCTGTAATAACTATTATACACACAAACCTGTGCACCCTTCTGATGTAATTCATCAAAAAGTTGCTGAACATAAGGGGCCTGTTTCGGATCAAACTGCTTACCAAAAATGACAACTTTCATGCAAAATGGTCTTGTTTAGGTGCAAATGTAGGCTAAAAAATAATAATTTAGCACAAGTTTGTTTTGCCTGTTGTGTTGAGGGAAATAATATTGACAGCTATAATGTCGGTATTACAGGCTTTGGGGGCCGTTTGGGAAGAAAAACGGAGGAAGAATCGGAAACGATCTTTTAACTTTTTTTTACTTTTCCCACTTGCATGTCGTTAAAAGAATAATCCATGAAGAAGCTGTTTTTTCTT
Organism: uncultured Lentimicrobiaceae bacterium; assembly: GCA_964473395.1. Taxonomy (GTDB): domain Bacteria; phylum Bacteroidota; class Bacteroidia; order Bacteroidales; family F082; genus Sulfidibacterium. Next base: position 2,006 of record CAYYOW010000081.1, read on the forward strand.
GTTATTGCTGTTTTTTTCGTTCAGCTTTCGGATGGACAACAGGTGCATATTGACACCCTTTGCCGGCAGGCTTATGGCGAAATAATGTCGCTTCGTTTTGTGCCTGCCCGGAAAATACTGGAAACCGAGAAGCAACTATATCCGGAGAATGTCTATGTGGACTATCTTGAAAATTACATTAACTTTCTGCGTGTGTTTATTGGTGAAGACCCGAAAGTGTTCGGTACTTCGATAGATAATTTCGGGATGTATTATGACCGTGTTGGCAATCTCCCCGACACCAGTCGCTATAAAAATCTGTTGCTGGCAAACATGAATCTTCAATGGGCTTTTGCCCGGCTTAAATTCGGACAATATTTATCTGCTGCATGGGAAATAAATCGTGCCTACCGTATGCTAACAGAAAATATGGAACGCTTCCCCGACTTTGTTCCTGACTACATTACATTAGGTGTTTTGCATGTTATGATTGGTCTGGTACCTGATAAATACGGCTGGATGCTAAAAATTATTTCAATGAAAGGCAGTGTGGAGCAGGGGAAAGCGGAAATTTACCTGGCACTTGACAGCACAACAAAAAATTCTCCGAATGCCTACCTGCACGATGAAGCGCTGTTCTATCTCGGATTTATCGAATTAAATCTCTCACCCGACCGGAAAGCTTTAGACAAATTGATGGTTTATTTAAACCAAACAGATTCCAGAAATCTGTTAATGGGTTTTCTGAAAGCGGATATCCATATCCGTTACGGGCAAAACGATCTGGCACTAAGTCTGCTGAACAGTCTTCCGCAGAGTCCCGATTATTTCCCTTTTTATTATCTTCGTTATTTGAAAGGCGAATGCTATCTGAGAAAAATGGAAACCGATTCTGCAACCATTTCTTACCGCTATTTCCTAAAGCATTTTGACGGACTTAATTACATAAAAGATGCCTGGCGTAAGCAAGCCTGGGCTGCTTTGCTACAAGATAATCCGAAAAAATATCAGCAATTTATGGATTCTGTGAAAGTGTATGGCGCTACCGAAGTGGGAGCTGATAAAGAGGCGTTGAAAGAGGCTAATTCGGGCCTTATTCCTAATACGAATCTCCTCAGGGCTCGTCTGCTGTTTGATGGCGGTTATTATGCCCGTGCCGAAACCATTCTCAACACTATAAATACAGGCCGTCTGACTAAAGATGAGCAAATTGAGCGTGTTTATCGTTATGCCCGTATTGCTCACCGGCAAAAGAATATTCCATTAGCAAAAAAGGAGTATCGCCAGACCATTGCCATGGGAAGCCAGTCCCCACATTATTTTGCCGCCAATGCTGCACTGAAACTGGGTGAAATTTTTGAATCGGAAGACAGCCTGACACTGGCAAAAGGTCTTTATGAGAGGTGTCTCAACCTTAATTTTTACGAATACAGAAACAGCATCCGCGGCAAAGCCAAAGAGGCACTATTGAGAATCCAGAGAAAATAACCTTATCCCAACTAATGGGGTTGCAGTCATTGTTAGTACTACAGCCGATAACCCAGGCTGAGAACAATGGAGTTATTATGAAAGGAGTTCTTCGAAGGATTAACAACAATATCTTTTGTTCCGTAAAAATAGTAGTCTTTGTTCATTTGGGAATAGACATAAGCCACATCTATGGTGAGGTTTCTGATATGTAAACCCAAACCTCCCGAAACAGACTGACTCATTCCATCATTCATATTACGGGCATACGGACTGCCGTATAAAGCATAGCCTGCCCGGACATCTGTAATCCCAAAACGCCATTCGGTTCCCACCCGAAAGTTGTTTGTTGAGCGAAAATATTTTTGAATATTCCCGTTCTCTGTGAGATAATTATAATCGGTTGATCTGAATCTGGCTTTGGCGTAATTAAGGTATTCATATTCAAAGGAAACGCTTCCCCTGTCTCCGATAAGAATTCCTGCATCAGCCAAAATTTTCATGGGTGTGTTTAGCTTATACTGATAGTTTCCCGTTGGAGAGGAGATAGAGCCGGGACTTGTCCATTCCAGATTGGCGAAAGTGGTGGTGTACCAAACATCGCGCATATCGAAATACCATGTGGGAGAGTGGTACGCAACGCCAACACGTAACCATTTCACCGGCTGAACAATAAGGCCAATCTTGATGTTTACCCCGGTTCCCTTAGTCTCCAGGTTTTGGTCGATTTCCCAGCTTTTAAAGTACGGAATAGTATCTGCTGCATCATATTCGGAATAATAAGAGGTGCTGAGGTAGTGCAACGCATCAATACCGATGGTGGCACCAAGGAAAAGGAAATTATTATAATTGGCTGAGAAAGAAAAGTACCATTCATTTATTGATCCTTTTGTTTGCAGTCTTTCGCGCTGATAGGTTCCCCCGAAAGGAACAGAGCTGTAATACCAATCCTGATAACCCGGTATGGTATCAATAAGATAGAGTTGCCATGCAGGATTCAAATCAAAGGAGTAAGCTTTGTTTTTGTCATTTTCAATATCCTCATAATTAACCCCATCAGCATTTTCGAGATAGACATCTAACCTTGAGTTTTTAGAGTTGGCTCCCTGCATATCCAGACTGGAGTTGAAATTATTCAGCTTGTTCATGCCAAAAGAGAACTGCATAAATTTCCAGCCCTTACCACTTTCAGGCCCAAGCCGGATGGCGCTTACGTAACCGATATTGCTGATGTTAAAAGCAGTTTTATTGTCCAATGACAAGGTAGCGTTGTAATTGGAGCTGACATTCTGCATGTTTATTTCGGAGCTGATGGAATAATAATTTGCTCTGAAGAGTCCCATCCCGGCCGGATTGGTAGCCGCTGTGGAAAGGTCGGCACCCAGTGCACCAAATGCGCCTCCCATGGCCATACTGCGCGCAGTACCTTCATAAAAATTTTGTGAAAAGCGCAATGCATCGTCTGCTGACTGGGCAAAAACCGAAAACGAGAATAATAGAAGTGCTGTTATGATAAATGATTTTTTCATAATGACGATATGTTTTAATACCTTAAATAAAAAACTTTTACGGACTTTAGCGTCTTATTCCTCCTGAGCCTGAACTTCTTCTGCCCCCTCCACCACCGCCAGAGCCTGATGTTGATCTTGTTCTGACAGGAGCTGAAATACTACGTGTCGGGGCACTGAAACTTCTTGATGGTGCCGATACGGAAGAATTTCTTCTGGCAGGTGCACGAAAGATATTGGGCGACGATGAAGAACGCGTGGGGTTGTTGTAAACCCTGACTCCTGGACGTGTTCTGCTACTACCCCGGTAAACCGAACTCCTACGTGTATTTGCCGGACGGTAAACATTTTGCCGGCGTACAGCTTTTCGTGGTTGCGGACGAACAGTTCTGGTGCTGCTTCTTCTGTATTCTGGATTTGATGGCCGTGCCGGAGCACGATAAAACTCTTTGCTACTGCGCGTGGAACGAGACTCCAGACTTTGGTATTGCTTCGGCTTCTGAAACCTGGGCTTTGGCATGTTTTCTTCCCGTCGGAAGGCAGGCGGCTTATGGTAGCCCTCAACAGCCCGGTTTCTTGATTCCGAAATACCAAACCTTGAGCTTCTGTTGCCAACAGGACCTCTTCTTACAGCACTCCCGTTCGGTTTGTTCAGTTTGTCCTGTGTACGCATTTCTTCTGAACGTCTTTTGGTCAGTGCTGAATTATAGCGCATCGAACCGGAAGGTCTGCTGTTGTTACCGTTGGGTTTTATCATTTTACCATTCCGGCCTTCGGGGTTTATGGGAACCCGTTTCCGGGAAATGGCATTGGAAACACCAGCGTTGTGAGCAGAGGACTTAGCTCCACGATTTTTGTAAATACCTGAGCTACCGGTAGTACCTCTGGGTATGGAAGAACTACCTCCCCTGTTTATTCTCGGCTGGTAAGTTCCATTTCTATATCCGCGGTCAGGATAACCGGAGTAATAAGAGGGGTAGTAACCTCCGCCCCAGGCATAACCCGGATAACCCCAGCCGTAATAATCTCCACCCCAACCAAAAGATGGATAGCCCCAGTTATAATAGCTTCCACCCCATCCGTAAGATGGGAAGCCCCAACCATAGGATGGGTAACCCCAGCCATAATAACCTCCGCCCCAGCCAAAGGATGGATAACCCCAACCATAGTAGCCTCCGCCCCATCCGTAAGATGGGAAGCCCCAGCCACCGTAAGAGGAGCCGAAACCAAATGACCAACTGGTACCGAAATTAGGACTATCGAAGCCAAGATTTAAGGAGACATTCGGCGAAGAAGTAATTATGATTGTTTTACTCTGCTGGCTACTATCCTGGGCTGCTTTACCTGTGTAATAGTTGTCGTAATAGTCTATGGATGTGTCGCTTGACTGATGAAACCTTTTCAGCTGAGCTGAATAATTCACGTCGTACTTATCGCCCGAAGTTGACTTTCCTGACGACTGGCTGATATTTTCAACCTTCCCCTGCCGGTATCCGGCATTGCCAGCCGGTTCCGCTTTCTGTTGCTTTGTAACAGAAGAAGCGGTATTAGCAGTTGTTGCCTTAACGGTAACATTGGCGTGTGGCGTGGTGGAGTAGTAAACATCATCCTGAGGAACACTTTGAGTAGTGCTGCAGGCTGTAATAAAAATGAAGCTGAGAATTACAGCGGCAAATAGTATGTATTTTATCTTCTTCATGGCGATTAATATTGTGCTTCAATAAACATTGTTTATTTTTGCTGTTCATTAATTAAGTTGCAAAGACTATACCAAAATATCAAAATGGCAAAAGAACTTACAAGCAGGAGTGAAAATTATTCGCAGTGGTACAACGATCTGGTCGTAAAAGCAGGCCTGGCCGAAAACTCAGCCGTCCGGGGTTCGATGGTAATAAAACCTTACGGCTATGCTATCTGGGAAAAAATGCAAAGGATTCTGGATGATAAATTTAAAGAAACCGGCCACGAAAACGCCTATTTCCCGCTTTTTATTCCCAAATCATTTTTTAGCAAGGAGGCTTCCCATGTGGAAGGTTTTGCCAAAGAGTGTGCCGTGGTTACTCACTATCGCCTGAAAAGTGATGGAAAAGGTGGCGTGATGGTTGACCCCGATGCCAAACTGGAGGAGGAACTGATTGTTCGTCCCACTTCTGAAACTATTATCTGGGATACTTATCGCAAATGGGTACAGTCTTATCGTGATTTGCCGTTGCTCATCAACCAGTGGGCCAATGTGGTACGCTGGGAAATGAGAACCCGTTTGTTTTTACGGACAGTCGAATTTCTCTGGCAGGAAGGGCATACGGCACATGCTACACGTGAAGAAGCAGTGCAGGAAGCGGAAACTATATTGAAAGTCTATGCCGATTTTGCAGAGAATTATATGGGCGTTCCGGTTTTACAAGGTGTGAAATCGGCCAACGAGCGATTTGCAGGAGCCGTTGAGACCTATTGCATTGAAGCTTTGATGCAGGATGGAAAAGCATTGCAGGCCGGCACCTCCCATTTCCTCGGTCAAAATTTTGCCAAAGCTTTTGACGTAAAATATCTCACCAAAGACAACCGGCAGGAGTTTGTCTGGGCCACCTCATGGGGTGTATCCACCCGGCTCATCGGTGCACTCATCATGGCGCACTCTGACGACAACGGGCTGGTGCTGCCACCGAAACTGGCTCCTATTCAGGTGGTGATTGTCCCTATTTTCAGAAAAGCACACCAGCTGGAAGCTATTTCCGAAAAAGCCACGGAAATCATGAACGCGCTGAAAGCCAAAGGTATTTCGGTGAAATTTGATGATCGCGATACCCAGAAACCCGGCTATAAATTTGCCGAATGGGAACTGAAAGGTGTTCCTGTCCGCCTGGCTATTGGCCCGCGTGATCTGGAAAACGGCACTGTTGAAATGGCGCGCCGTGACACCATGGAAAAAGAAACCCTGCGCATGGAAAATATTGCAGAAAAAATAGAGAACCTACTGGAACTGATTCAGAAAAATATCTATCAGAAAGCGCTGGATTTCAGAACGGAGAACACATTTACGGTAGATACCTGGGACGATTTTAAAGCACAGATTGAAAAAGGCGGCTTTGTGTGGGCTCACTGGGACGGAACTTCCGAAACCGAGCTAAAGATCAAAGAAGAAACCAAAGCCTCTATCCGTCTGATCCCGCTGGACGACAAAAAAGTTCCAGGCAAATGTATTTTTTCTGGTGAACCATCAGAAAGACGGGTGGTTTTTGCAAAAGCATATTAATAAGGTGAACTTACCTTAAATTTATTATCGTGAAAAAATTGAACTTTGGCGCCACCAAACAGGAAAAGCTGAAAGCATTTGAGCGGCTGCTTGATATTATGGATGACCTGCGCACAGGTTGCCCGTGGGATAACGAACAAACGCTGGAGAGTCTCCGGCACCTGACTTTAGAAGAAGCTTACGAACTCTCCGATGCCATTCTGGATAAGGACATGGATGAAATCAGAGAAGAACTGGGTGATTTGATGATGCATTTGGTATTTTATGCCAAAATTGGTGAGGAAAAGCAGGCTTTCGATGTGCGTGATATACTGGAAGGTATTTCCGAAAAGCTGGTTTACCGCCATCCGCATATCTATGGCGGTGTGGAGGTAGCCGATGCCGATGAGGTGGCTGACAACTGGGAAAAACTGAAACTGAAAGAAGGTAAAGAATCGGTACTTTCGGGTGTGCCGCAATCGTTGCCACCACTGTTGAAAGCTTACCGGATGCAGGAAAAAGTAAAAGGTGTTGGTTTTGAGTGGCGGGAACGTGCACAGGTTTGGGAAAAAGTGGAGGAGGAGATGAACGAACTGAAAACCGAAGTGGAGCAAAACACATCAAAAGATAAAATTGAAGAAGAATTTGGCGACTTGCTCTTTGCCCTCATTAATTATGCCCGTTATGCAGGCATCAATCCCGATGATGCGCTGGAACGCACCAACCGTAAATTTATCCGCCGCTTTCAATACATAGAAACCCAGTCGGCCAAAGAAGGCCATAATCTGACGGATATGACGCTGGAGGAGATGGATGTTTACTGGAACCGGGCGAAAGAAAAAGAATAAATCCCTATTTAAACCGCCAGCCGATTTTCAACTGAGTTGTCAGCAAAGGATAATCATGAAAATAAAACATAGAACTTAAACTAAGCGTAGCCGATAATCCCCAGTTATTAATATAACTTACCCCGACCGGAATCTGGACAAAACCAAGCCGGGTATAATCATAATCAGAGCCAACCAATATTCCGGTGAAAGGCGTAAACCTTGTCCGGGAATTTGTTTTGTTTAAATGAAATGTTGCTCCCAAAGAGTAGTAGTAATATTCGGAAAATTCGGTTCCCATATTTACCTGAAAATCAATCTGTGGAATGAGGAAATAGTCGAAAGAAAGTAAAAACATACCTCCTGCATATCCAAGGTTCCCGGGATAAGTGGCGGCAAGGCATAGTCCGGTACTGATACCGAATGGTCTGTATGGCGTCGTAATTGATAATCGCCGGAAAACCAGAAAAAATTAATACCGAAAATGATGTACAATACTAACTTTATTGCTTACGTTTGATGTCCAGATAAAATTGTATCGTATGAAAGTAAATAAATCGATTATTACCCTGTTTATCGCCCTGACTTTTTCTATCCAAATGTTTGGGCAACAGTCGAATTTAACGCAAACTTTCCCCAAATATTCTTACAAACCCAATAAGGAATATTTTATATCCTATTGGACAGCAATTAAGAAAACGGCTACCGGACCTGCCCGATGGGGGAAAAAGGAGTGGATTACTTTTGGTGGCGTTGTTATAGGCGGGACGGTGCTTTATATTTATGATGGGCAAATCAGAAATTTTTTCCAGTCTCACCGTTCTCCCGGTCTTGACAACGTGTCAAAATACGGTTTTGAACCTTGGGGCAGAGGCATTTATACTCTTCCTTTGCTTGGTGGTTTTTACCTGTACGGCCTTTCTGCCAATAATACAAAAGCGAGGCAGGTTGCTATGGCCGGAACACAGGCTTTCATTATGGGCGGCCTAAGCGTGGAGGTTCTGAAGGTTTTGTTTGGCAGGCATCGGCCATATCAGGATATTCCTCCCAACCACAAGGTGTGGAGCGGCCCATTCGGATCGTTAAGCTATAACTCTATGCCTTCCGGACATACCACGGTGGCTTTTTCGGTGGCAACCGTATTTGCTTCTG
>CAYYOW010000082.1:0-10096 GCA_964473395.1 uncultured Lentimicrobiaceae bacterium
TGCATCTTGTTCATCACATTTGTTTCTTGAAAGAAAGGAATTATTAGAAGTCCCCTTTATTCAATAGTTCAGAGGCGGCGGCTCTGGATACCTTCGTTACCTCCTCGTCACTCAGCATTTTAGCAATTTCTTCGAGGCGTTCTTCAGGCGCCAACGACACAATTTCGGAAATAGTTTTGTCTTTTTCAACCCGTTTAAAGACTTTGAGATGAATATCGGCACGTGAGGCAATTTGCGGTAAATGGGTAATACTCATCACCTGAATGTGCATTGACATTTTTTTCAGGATATTTCCCAGTTTTCCGGCAATATCACCGGAGACACCTGCATCAATTTCATCAAAAATAATTGTAGGCAACACTCCGGCCTGGTGCACCAGAGATTTGAGAGCCAGCATGAGCCTCGAGAGTTCGCCCCCTGAAGCAGTCTTGGCAATGGGAGCCAGCTCACCTCCTTTGTTGGCATTAAAATAAAATGTCAGCGCCTCTTTTCCATGGGAGGTAAACGTATCCAGTTCCTCCACCTGTACATGGAATTGCGCCTCTTTCATCCCCATTTGCCGTAGCAAAACTTCCACCTCTTTTTCAAATCCGGGAAGCTTTTGCCTTCGTGCGGCACGAAGTTTCATGGCTGCATTTTCCAGCTTTCGCGAAACCACAGACAGATGTTGCTTCTCAGCTGCCAGCTCTTTATCCAAACCGGAAATGGCCTCCAGCTTTTTCCTGTACTCTTCGCGCAAAGCAATGAGCTCGTCTATGCCGGCAACATGATGCTTTTGCTGCAAGCTGTACAGCGTATCCAGTCGCTGCTCCACCTGTTGCAGTTCTGCCGGATTAGACTCATTAAACGATGTAAAGTTTTCAATATCTGCCACCAAATCAGCCAGCTCAATATAGGATGACCGCAACCTTTCGGCAAACTCTGCGATAGACGAATGATAATCCGAAAGCCGGGCAAAAGTCTCTTTTAGCCTGCCAAGCTGCTCCAAAACGGCAACGTCCTCTTCCTTAAGCAAACTCACGGCCATGTCTATAGCCGTTTTTATTTCAACAGCATGCGTCAGCAACCTGTTTTTCTCCTCCAGCACGGCCAGTTCATCCGCATTCAGCGCTGCCGACTCCAGCTCATTAAGCTGAAACCGGAAATAATCTTCATCGCGTTTGGATTGTTCATTTTGCTGCTGCAATCCGGCCAGCTTATTTTGACTTTCACTATATTGACGATAAAGTAACTCATAAGCCTGCTGTAGTTCCGGCCGATTAACATATGCATCAAAAAGTTCCAACTGGAAGCCGCTTTCATTGAGCAAAAGTGTCTGATGCTGCGAATGGATGTCCACAAGCCGGCTTCCCAGGGTCTTCAACAGATTCAGATTCACAGGAGTGTCATTCACAAAAGCACGTGACTTCCCTGCCGGATTAATCTCGCGCCGCAAAATGGTTACAGATTCATAGTCCAGATCGTTTTCTTCAAAAAAGCGGTCCAGGTTTAGCTTCCCGATATCAAAAGCACCTTCGACGACACACTTTTTTTCTTTATCCATAAGCACCGAAGGGTCGGCACGTTTGCCAAGGATCAACGACAAAGCGCCGAGCATAATGGATTTCCCGGCTCCGGTTTCACCGGTAATAACAGTAAATCCGGGACGAAAATCAATTTCGGCAGCACTGATCAGTGTGTAATTAATAATGGATAGTTTCAGCAACATGAAATTCTCTTTCTAGTGGACAAAAATAATAAAACGTCCCGATGAAAAAACAAACCGGTAAAATCGCCGGGGATTTTGTTCAGCCTCCCGGTAGCACAAAGAAGCATTTTGTTACTTTTGCACCATGGCAAAAAAGCACACCATTTTTCTTCTGCTGGGGAGCAATATACATCCCAGAACCATTTATCTTAAAAGAGCTATCGAATTAATTGGCAATTCGTTAGGAGAGATAATATCGGTTTCTTCGCTGTACGAATCTGAGCCGTGGGGATTTGAGGCCGCTATTGCTTTTTTAAACCGGGTGGTTTGTGTTGAGACATCATTTGACTCATTGGAAATTTTGAAAAGGACACAGGAAATTGAACGTCTGCTGGGGCGTACCGCAAAGACAAACGGAGTGTATGTTTCCCGTACGCTGGATATTGATTTGCTCTTTTTCGATGACAAAATTATCAATTTGCCGGAGCTGACCGTCCCACATGCACAGATAGTGAACCGGCGTTTCACATTGATGCCGCTGGCTGAGGTGGGACCGGCAAAAATTCATCCTGTTCTAAAGAAAACTTGTCGCCAGTTGCTGGATGACTGTACCGACAGCAGCAAAGTATGGAAAATTAAAGAAGTACCTGCCCATGCGTTATAATTTCATTGCCATAGAAGGAAACATCGGAGCAGGAAAAACTTCTCTTGCCGCGAAAATATCACAGGATTATAATGCGCATCTTATTCTGGAGCAGTTTGAGGAGAATTCTTTTCTTCCCAAATTTTATAAAGAACCGGAAAAATATGCTTTCCCACTGGAGATGTCGTTTATGGCTTCCCGTTATCAACAGCTGAAAGACCAGCTGCTGTCAATGGATTTGTTTAAGACATTCACCATCAGTGATTATTTCATTGTAAAATCGCTAATTTTTGCCAGGCAGAATCTGCCACAAGATGAATTTAAGCTTTATACCAGCTTTTTCAATATTATTTACCAGCAGCTTCCCAAGCCGGATCTTCTGGTATATCTTTATGTGGGCACCGAACGCTTGCAGTCGAACATTAAAATGCGAGGCCGTCCTTACGAGCAAAATATACAAGATGATTACCTGAACAAAATTCAGGGTGGTTATCTGGAATTTATCAGACAGCAGAAAGATTTACGAATTCTTATTCTGGATACCAACAAGCTCGACTTTGTCAACCATTCCGAAGATTACCGGAGAATCACAGAAGTCATCGATAAAAATTATGACCTGGGTGTTCACAGAATCATTATTTAGTCCGATCACCTGCTTTCCCTTTAGTTTATGATATCCGGCCGAAGGTTGTGAATATTTTCCGAGTTGCGGAGCGACTTCCGCGTATTTCGCGGAGCAAGACGGATGTTAAGGCCAAAACCAGCCTGAACATATTTCTGCCGATCCCATTGAAAAAGCCCGGTCACATTATCCGAATAGACGTAAAACTGAAAAGGAAAAAAGTTTACTGCCACAGCCGTACCGAAATTTAGAGGAGCACTCTTAATCCAGGTATAATTGACCTTGAACGAGAGGTGTCCTGAAACAAACCGGGTGTACCCCACTGAAACAGCCGGTTCAAAATAATCAGGGAAAAATCTTCCCGAAAACAGCAGGGAAAAGTCATTGCGCATGTCTTTGGTGTAATACTCTCCGCCAACAATAATCCGGCTGGGAAGTTTTATACTATAATTTCGGGATTCTTCTCTTACATCGAATAATTTTTTCAATGTATCGCCAATACTTCCCGACGGATTGTTATTATTATTAAAACTGATGTCGGCTCCATTAAAATTAATACTGTCATTTACCGAACTGTACGTTTTCGTGTTGCTACGGTAATAAACCTTTCCCCAGTTAAGGATACTGGCATTTACCCATATCTGTTTTGTTACCTGAATATCAACGCCCAAATCGACAGAAAAACCAAGGTTAGCGAAATTCAAAAGATAGTTGCTCGGATTAAAGTTGCTGGAATCGGGCAAACCGGAGGTGTTGACCAAAAAATCGGTACGGGCATGAATTTCAAAATCGCCATTGCCGTTTTGCATGGTTTTCAGACTTATCCCGTTGTTTTTTGTACTGATACCGGATAGTCCCTGTAAAACATGAAACCGTGCCCCCACTCTGAATTTATCGCCAACGGGAATTGAAATTCCCACATGATAATCTACCAAATGATATTCCGTAACTGCCGTTTTGCTCAGGTCAAGCGTCTGGTTTACATACTGGTCACCACCGTTTTGGACAAGTTTCAGTAAGTCTCGGTCAAGGATAGCTTGCGCAAAAACACGCTGTCTTATTCCGAAAGAGATAAAGCTATTGCCTACCTTAAAGCCTGCGAAAAGGACATCCATATCCAGAAACTCGGTAACCCTGTTCACCGGCTGGTTGTTGTTAATTAATTTACTTAAATCAAGGGAAAGCGAATCGGAACCGAACTTTTTAGGGATGAAATTACTCAGCCCGCCGGCAGGAGCGATCAATCCGGTTGAAAAGTTTGACAACATGGGAAAACCTGCCACAACTGTAGCACCGGAGGTGAAAGCCGGATTCAGAAAACTACTTTGTTGCACATCGCGAAAACCGTGTAAGATAAAGCCATTTTGTGCATTTGAGAACATGGGTAAAAGCAGAAAAGCCAAAACCAATGTAAAAAATATCCGGGAAAAGAGGTATAATTTTTTCATAGCATACCAGATTTAAATTAACATCACTTGTTTAACTGAGAAACCGGAAGAATGTTTCATTTGGTGCGTATGCGTATCCGGTTAAACATAAAGCCATTGCGAAGATAGTAAATCCTGGCAAATTTTTCAGGCAGATGTCCTATAAAATTTTACACAACGACAATAAATCATCGATTATAAATGTGCAATTGTTCTCTCCGGAGAGTTTTTCAGGGTCAAAGAATACCTGGTCCATGCCCACCTGTCGGGCGCCTTTAATATCTACCGGATAGTCATCGCCAATCATTATACTTTCATCCGCCAAAGCACCTGTTTTTTCCAAAGCGTAATAAAAAATTTGTGGATCTGGCTTTTTCACCCCAGCCTCCTCCGAGGTAATTAGCTTTTCAAAAAACCTGTCCATTCCGGAGACTCTGATTTTTATCTCTTGTACTTCCTGAAAGCCATTGGTAATCAGATGTAAATGATATCTCTGAGCAAGATATTCCAGCGTTTCCATAACATGCGGAAACAGATTTACTTTCCGGGGACTGATTTCCACATAGTCTGCTCCCAAAGCTTCGGCAAGTACTTTATCATCAATGCCATAGTCGAGTAATGTCAGATGAAAACGCTTCCAGCGCAGGATGTCTTTCTCCAGCTTACCTTCCCGATATAAATCCCATAGTGTGTGGTTGTAGTCAGTATATTTTTTATAAAATTCATTAAAATCAATAACCCCTTTTTGGTCAAGTGCATAGTTTTTAAAAATTTCTTCAAGCGCCTCAATAGCGCTCTTGTCAAAATCCCATAGTGTCCGGTCAAGATCGAAAAAAAGATGTTTATATTTCAGATGCATAGGTGCTATTTGTGGAAGTTTAAAACTTTGTAAGTTTGCGTTACCTCCTTGTTTGTCAGGCGGACGATGTACAACCCATTATGATTATCTGGTAGTTGCAGTATCACATCATTGTTACCAAATTGCGGTTTAAAAATATCCAGTCGGCGTCCCAACATATCGTAAACAGACACCGAAATATCTTTCGGATTGTAACTCCCCAAAAGGATATGGATGCGGCCATCTTTCGTTGGATTGGGATAGATCACGGGAAGGACGGAGACAGAATCAACTTTTGTGTTGTTGCCACCGGCAGAAGTTACCGACAATTTCACCCTGAAAATTCCCATTTTGGAGTAGCGCACCGAAGGTGGTATTTTTGCCTCCGAAGTAGCCGGCACCCCGCCTTCAAATTCCCAACGGTAACTGGTAACAGGCCCCATGGATAAGTCGACAAACCTAATGATGCCACCCACAGGTGTTTTGACGACATCGGACGAAAAATTGGCAATGGCTAACGTGGAAAGCGGATCAAATCCGGGAATTTTTTCAAGTCCTGACTGCGTTTTATCTAACCAGTATTCCAGCTGCCGCGTAGAATCCGACCCATTGGAATTCCAGTGTTTGCTGAAACGGCCAAAATAATCGGGCGAATCTAATGTACTGCAGGAAGAGTTGCCGCCGGTAAGTGTTCCGATAATCAGTCCTTCGCTGCTAAGCAATGGGGAGCCTGAAGAACCGCCTTCGGTAACACCGTGTCCGGATTGTGTGGCGGCCCATTTAACCTCCCAAAAGTCTGCATTAGGATTAGTAACTGTGCCATAATAATCCACCGGCCGGAGTGGGGTTTTGTATGTAGAAATCATTTTTATATCGCCCTGAGGATGATGAATGGCCACACCACTGCTGCTGATATTTCCGCTTCTGTCCCAGCCGTTAAAATAAGGTTTGTAAGCATAAGGAACTTTGTCTTTCAGCAACAGTAGTTTAAAATCGGAGCCACCGTTGAAGCTTGCCGAAGCAAGCAGCCGTGCTCCCGAAAGGGAATGGATGGCCGGCTCGGTGGTTGGGCGGCTGCAATCCGGCGATTCATAATTAAAATAAAAAATCCATCGCCCATAATCTGCCGTTGTAGCCGCATCGCCGCAATGGTTGGCCGTCAGGAAATAAGGCTTCCCATCATTTTTTGTGTCGTTGATGAGTGAACCAGTACACCAAAAGAGGCTGCTTCCCTCCCTCAGGAGAATACGAGCAACACTGTTTTTTTGTTCTTTATATTTCGTGCCTTCGGGGCAATTTATGGGAATTTCGCAGGAGCCAGCATCACCAAAATCTTTTAAACTATTATCAGGATGATCAGTAACATTACCAATACCGGTCAGTTCAAAAGGCAGGCTGTCGTATTTTACCGGAGAATCCAACTCAAGCACAAGATTACTTCCCAACAGATAAGCCGTTCCCATCTCCTTACCATTATTTTGTTTACTAAAGGCACCAAGAAGCTGGCCTTTACGGGAATTGTAAATGAATAATCGATCCTTCTGTCCAAGTTTCACATTCCGGAAATAAAAATTAAGTGCCGTAGCTCCTGCCAGCTGAATTTCTAACCGCCACACAAAATTTCCGTTAGGCAACTGCTGCCATAGCCCGTTTTGTAACACATTATCAACCAACGGAATGGTATATCCGGCATACAGTGGTTGAGGTATATTTTTCTTTTTCAGGATAAGCTGCTTGCGCGAGGCAGGCAGGTTTAAACGAACAACCGGAGGGGTATTTTTCAATCTGAAATGCCAGGTGGCCGGCTTTCCAGATATTTGTAACTGGGCTGCTGCAAAAAGAGGATAAAGGCTAACCAGAAAAACAAAAATAATTTTTTTCATAAGCACATTTCACACAATGGGACTACCAAAACATTTCGCCAACGGCTTTCCGAAAGTAGTGAACAAAATTAAAAAAATATAGGTATGCTTTAAGGTATGCAAAAGGAAACACTACCTCCGATTTTCTATTCCTGAATTCTCAGCTTTTCGAAAACAGCATCATTTTGCATCGCGTCCAGCGCTTTCTGAATACCATGATCCGAAGGAGCCATCACTTCGAAATATACATTCTGATTGAACAGATCGCGGGCAATAAGCGCTTTCATTTGTAGCTTTATAAAATTTTTATTTCGCTGAAAAGCAGTAGTATCAATTTTTACTTTGGCTTTTTTGGCATCTTCCAAAAGAGTATCTAATAGAGAAGGCGAAATTTCAAACCTCGCGATGTAACTCTTGGCATCAGGATATTTCCTATGCAGCTTTTTCCGGTTACCATCCAGATAATCGTTTACAAAAGTATTAAATGCCCCTTTGCGGATAAGTTCGGAATAAAACATGTCGTAGCGTGTCGAATCCCATGGGACAAAAATATCGGGCATGATACCACCGCCACCGTAAACCGTCCGGCCATTCGCTGTATGGAATTTTAGCGAATCGGGGAAATGGATGCTGTCGGGATGAATAAGTTCGCCGTGCTTCATACGTTCCTGAAGATCGCGGTAGTAGGCGTCCACACCATGGTTATAAGGTCTTTGAATCCAGCGTCCCGAAGGGGTATGGTAGCGAGCTACTGTTAGCCGGACAACGGAGCCATCGGGAAGTCGAAACGGACGTTGTACCAGCCCTTTACCAAACGAACGCCGACCAATGAGCAGCGCCCGGTCCCAATCCTGCAGAGCACCCGAAACAATCTCGCTGGCAGAGGCAGAACCTTCGTTGATCAACACTATGAGTTTGCCTTTTTCAAAATTACCGGCATGTGAAGAATAGAGATTTTGTCGCGGGCTGTGAAAACCTTCAGTGTAAACAATCAGCTTTTTAGCACCGAGAAACTCATTGGCAATACCCTGAGCTGTAGACAGGTAACCGCCTGAATTACCACGAAGATCAAAAATCAGATTCTTTAGCCCGTACCGTTTCAGGCTGTCGATAGCCAGATTAAATTCCTCTGTTGATTTTTGGGCAAACCGGCTTAGTTTAATATAACCGGTGGTTTTATTAAGCATAAAAGCAGCATCCACGCTCCTCAAAGGAATTACATCGCGCACGATGGTAAAGTCGAGAAGCCCTTTCACACCGCTGCGGTAAATGCTTACCGTCACCTTGGTACCTTTTTTGCCCCGCAGGTGTTTCATCACCCAATCGTTGGTAATTTTCGGGCCAAAAGCCTTTTCCCCATCAACTTTAATAATCTTATCGCCGGCCATAATGCCCACTTTGTCCGACGGACCACCGGGTACCGGAGCAATAACGAGAATACTGTCTTTAAAAAGCTGAAACGTAATACCAACACCTTCAAAGCTTCCCACCAAAGGTTCATTAGCACGCTCTAAATTCTTTTTGGAAATATAGGTGGAATGTGGATCAAGGTCTTTCAAAGTAGCTACGATTGCCTTTTCGGTGAGTTGCTGCATGTTTACCGTGTCCATATAGAAGTTATTGATAAGGAGCAGCAGCGTAGAGTATTTCTTGGTGGTAGTGTTGGGATTAAGAGGCTCCCACACTTGCTGTGCCTGGGCAAAACCTGAGAAAAGGAAAAGCAGTACTAGGGCTGAGGACGGGAACAATCGTTTCATAAAAATCTGTTTAAAATTGCGCCAAATGTACAAAGTTTAAGACAACCAGTGATTTTCAGGATTCCGGAGCTTATCTTAGCGACCTGAATTCGATATAAGCTTTGCTCAGGTTATTACCAACGTCATTTTTTGTAAGTTTACAGCCGCAAAAAGAAGAACGTTATGAAGAAAGTTTTATTTGTTGTTTTTGTCCTGCTTATAGGTTTTGCAGAAACACAGGCCATGGTTCCATTTGGAAAAAAGAAAGGCATCCGGGAAATCATTCTGGTGAAATTCAAAAAAGATGTTTCCCCTGCCCAAATGGTGGAACTGGACAAGCTGATTAAAGATTTAAAGTCGAATACCAGAACCATCGAAAAGGTGGAATGGGGCAAACGAATCGAATATACGGGTGCTACCAAAGAGTACGACAAGTGCCTGATGCTTAAATTTAAAAATGACAATAATCTGGAAATTTTTCAGTCGAATCCGGTACGGCTCAAACTTATGGGGAAACTCATTCCCATTACGGACAAGATACTGAAATTTACATATAGGATAGAATAGACAACTGATTATCATCAAACCTGTTGTAACATATTGCTTACGGAATATAAAAGCCCGATCCGGCTGGTTTGTGCTCCTGTTATTATTTTCCATTGCAGGAAAAACTCAGGCACAATCGCCTGCTTTTCAAACTTATGTCCCACTTTACGACAGCTGTAGTAAAACGCTGAACTTCCGGTTCGAGAGCAGTTCCTTTTTTAAAAATAATGAATACTTTGATAATTTCGCTTACGGCTATACCGGGCTGGGCTTTTATGTCAAACCTACGTTGGAGTATTATTTCAGCCCTAAAATAAAAGTCAGTGCCGGCGTTTATCTTTTGAAATATTCGGGCCGCGATAATTTTACGCAAGTGATACCGATTTTAAGCGTTCAATACAAAATAGCCAAATCACTGGAGCTTGTCATGGGAAACATTTACGGAACGGCAAACCATCAATTGGCCGAACCTCTTTTCCGATACGACCGTTACTTCCAGAACCACATAGAGTACGGATTTCAGTTTTTGCTGAATTCGGCAACAATACATTCTGATTTATGGCTTAGCTGGGAACACTACATTATGGTGGGCGACACAGCACAGGAGCACCTTGTGGCAGGAAGCAGTTCCGTATTTAAGGTTATGCGCAACCGACGAGGTTTCAGTCTGAGTATTCCATTGCAATTTCTTGTGGCACACAAAGGCGGGCAGCTTGCCCCACCACCGCACAAGCC
>CAYYOW010000083.1:0-9912 GCA_964473395.1 uncultured Lentimicrobiaceae bacterium
TAAAAAAACGATTAGAAATAGTAAAATACTCGTACTTGATAAATATTTTTTCATGATGATAAGTATTTGAAATATTTATGTCTCAAAATTAGTTTAAATACTTTCTGTTATTTAAAATTTCCTTTTCCCCATTTAACATTCCCTGATAACATGATATCTCTGGAAGAAGTTCCCACGAGAATGTTAAAAGAGGCAGGATCAACGACCCATGCTTTTTTCTCAGGGTTAAAATAGTGAAACGCATCTCTGTTCAGTTTCACATGCACAATTTTTGATGTCCCGGGTTTCAAATTTATCCGGGCAAAGCCTTTAAGCTCTTTAACAGGACGATCCAGTTGTGGGTTTTCTTCGTGAACATAAACCTGAGCTATCTCTGCACCTTCACGTTTTCCGGTATTGGTAATGGTAAAAGAAACATCTGCAGATAATTTTCCTCCCGTGGTATCTGTGGCAATTTTCAGGTTCCCATATTTAAAAGAGGTATAGGACAAACCGAATCCGAAAGGGAACTGTGGTTTTATCTGTTCTTTATCAAAATGCCGGTATCCTACATAAAGGCCTTCGGAATAAATATCCGTTGAATCGTTGTTTCTGTAGTTTTGAATGGATATGGGTTCCTGTTTCCAGCTTGCCGGGAAAGTAACAGGCAGTTTTCCTGATGGGTTTACTTTACCCAGCAGAATGTTTGTAATGGCTGTACCGATATACTCTCCATCGAACCACGTCTCAAGGAGTGCCGGTACCTGACTAATCCAACGGTTTACTAAAACCGGTGCGCCGGTACTAAGTATCACCACTGTATGTTTGTTAACCCTGGCAACACGGCGGATCAACTCGTCCTGGTTGTCCGGAAGGCGAAGGTTTTTTCTGTCAAAACCTTCTGACTCAAAATGGCTGGAGGTGCCTGCAAAAATAAGGGCCACATCAGAATGTGCTGCTACGGAAACAGCATGTTGTATGGATGCTGTTTGCGGGAGCTGCCAGTTTAGTTGTAATAGCAAACTGATGCCTTTATCAGGATTATACGGTTGCCCGTGATATTCCACTTTCAGGTTATAAAGCTGGTTGCTTTTTAAGGTTATCTGGTATGTGGCAGATTTTTTGATGAATTGCATCTGCTTATTATTCTGAAGAGAAATCACTTTTTTGTTGTTCAGAAACAGGTCAACGGGACTTCCGGAACGGAGGCCGAACGTGTATTTTCCTGAAACGGGAGCTTTTATCTTTCCCGTCCAGCGTACCGTGAATTTCCCTTTGAAGGCTGTGTCCGATCCAATGGGTGTCTCTTGTGCAGCACCCTGACGATAATCAATCTGTGCTACGGTTTTTACTACCGCATGTCCTGAAAAATTGTTGTTAGGATAAAACGCTGCCCGTAAGCCTTGTTTTATACCATCGGGCAGGTAAAAAGATGCCGGTGGCACTGGTTGAGGATATTGAAAGAGAATACCAGGAGCATA
Organism: uncultured Lentimicrobiaceae bacterium; assembly: GCA_964473395.1. GTDB lineage: Bacteria > Bacteroidota > Bacteroidia > Bacteroidales > F082 > Sulfidibacterium. Next base: position 1,461 of record CAYYOW010000083.1, read on the forward strand.
TAGCAATGTAGCCTTTCCTTTAAGTGCTTTTTGAAGCGCCTCCAGGGGTGAAACCACAAAGATCGGCTGTACCTCGGCACTTCCTCCGCCTACTGCGTTTGCATGGGCTGCGTTTGGACCGATAATAGCAATACGCATGCCTTTGGTTATCTTAATAGGAAGCAGGCGATGGTTGTTTTTCAATAAAACAATTCCTTCATTGGCAGCTTGTAAAGCAGCTCTTTTTGAGGAGGGAGTATTTAATAAGCTATCTGTCAGGTGCTGCGGAAACTTCATTTTGGGCAATACATGCAGCCTGAATTCAGCTGTTAAAATGTTGTTTACTTTCGCGTTTATGGTTGATATTTTCACTTTTCCAGACTGAAGTGCGGGCAAAAGTATTTGTGGATTCAGATATTTTCCGGTAGGCATTTCCAGGTCCAGTGCGTTGTTTACGGTGGGAAAAGTGCTGTGTAAAGAATGCCAGTCGGACATAATCAATCCTTTAAATCCCCAGTCGTTTCGCAAAACTGTATTCAGCAGAAAACGGTTGGAACCACAAAATTCGCCATTAACCTGATTATATGCAGTCATCACAGCCACAACCCGGGCTTTTTGTACAGCTGCTTTAAAAGCCGGGAAATAGATTTCCCTTAAGGCACGTTCACTGATTTTTTCATTAATAACATACCTTTTAAATTCCTGATTGTTGGCAACAAAATGTTTAACGGTGGCGCCGACACCTTCTTCCTGAACACCCTTGATGTAACTAACACCCATCTGGGAAGTAAGAAACGGATCTTCACCGAAAGCTTCAAAAGCACGCCCGTTTAATGGGTTACGCGTAATATTTACGTTGGGGCCAAGGATGATATTTCTTCCTTTGGCACGTACTTCTCTTCCGATACCCTGACCGATTCTTCTCACAACTGCCGTGTCCCAGGAGGAAGCCAGAGCTACCCCGGCAGGAAAAGCAGAAGCATGTCCCCAACGAACACCCACGGGACCGTCATTCATACGCAAAGAAGGAATCCCCAAACGTGGGATTGGCTTTGTGCTCATAACAACACCTCCCAACATTTCTAGTTTTTCCTTTGTGTTGAGATGAGACAATAAATAAGATTTGCTAAGCGGTTGGTTGGGTTTTGGGGAACGGTTACAGGCTGTTGTAAAGAAAAACACCATTAAAAGCAAACCAATACTTATGCCCGAGTGCAATGTATGTGTTTGCTGGAATTTTTTACTTTTTGATAAAAAGGAGTTTATTTTCACTTTTACCTGGCTTTAAATAAAATAACACACCCAAAAAAAATGGGACCATCTAAAAAACACATTATGAGATTCAGACAGCCCCATGTATCTATTTATAATAAAGCGCTAAAATCAGTAACCCGGATTCTGCTTCAGATTAGGATTTACATCCAGAGCTGACTGAGGAATTGCGTAAAGATTTGTATAAGCAGGCGTTTCAGGTTTTTCGGACATTGGTTTGTTGAAAAAACCAAAGCGAATCATATCCTGACGGCGTTTTCCCTCCCAATACAACTCATAACCACGCTCATTATAGATATCGTCAAGCGTTAATGATGTTCTTAAAGTAGCGTTACGTTTTGAACGGATAGCATTTACATCAGCCAGAGCTGCTGCCACATCACCACTTCTAAATTCAGCTTCCGCACGCATGAGGTAAACATCAGAAATACGGAAAATAAAGAAAAGGTTCCCTTCATTAAACTGACGGGTGGTCTGCGGGTTTGGTGCAAATTTAATTACACGGATACCCTGAGCTTCAGAAGCGTTAGTAAGATTAACATTCGGAGTAAAAATCAATGGAGCACCACTACGTGTTTTCAGAGGTGTTCTTGTTCCGACCTGATATTGTTGTCCTACTAAGAAACCCTGGTTGAAACCGGTAGTGGGGATAATACGGCCATCATATTTTCTCACATCTCCGTTGTTCGTTTTTTGCCAGGTATCCCAGTATGTTTTGGTTACACAGGCCCCATTCCACAGACTGGTATAATTGCCGAATGTCTGACTGTAGTGAAGCGTAAAGTTAACCCATACCCCGCCGCCACCGAGATCGTAATTATCATTATGGATAATCATGAAAATACCTTCTTCGGTATCGGGATTTTTATACTGGAATTGAGCCCAATAGTCAGGGGCAATAGTATAATCACCGGAATTAATAACCTTTGTGGTTTCAGTAATAACATCTTTCCAGTCAGGTGTTCCTGTATATACTCCTTGTTCCAAATAAACCTTGGAAAGCAAAGTTTGTGCTGCAGCTTTGGTAACCCTGCCAAAAGGCAACTGTGATTTTGTCTTCATTATAGGAATAAGTTCCTTTAATTCAGTAATTAACCATGTTGTAGCTTCTTTGCGATTCATAACTTTGGGAGGAATCGAATAATTGGTTTCATCCGATTTTCTAAACGGAGTTTGTCCCCAGAAATCATTACAGAGGTACACATAATAAGCTCTTAGAAACCTCAATTCGACAATATCCTCATTGATGGCAGGAGTGGAGGGGAATTTTTTTAGGTAGTAGATGCCGGTATTTGCTCTACTGATTCCTTGCAAAATAACATCCCATCCGCTTTTGATAATGGTGTGTTCAGATGTCCATGTATGTAAATGAAAAGCTTGCCAGCTTCCGTTATCATACCAGTCGGTTCCTCTTGTTGGGAACATTGCTTCGTCAGTACTTGCTTCTTGCAATCCCCAAACACCCCAGAATTCATTCGTTTTTCTTAAGGTTGCATATGCTGGATTTACCAATCCCGGAGCATTTGCCGGATCGGTAATCAAGCTTTTTCCTGATGCTTCATCGAATACCTTTTCGTTCAATTTAGTACATGAAAACAAAGATACAGCCATGAATATCATCAGAACCTTTATCAAAAGATTAAATTTCAATTTTTTCATTTTCTTAGAATTTTAATAATTTAGAATTGAGCATTTACACCAAATTGGATGGTACGAGCCCGGGGATAACCCGTATAATCCATTCCTAAGGAAGGCACACCATCATATTGAGCATTAGTATTTACTTCAGGATCAAATCCGGAATATTTAGTAATCAGGAAAAGGTTACTACCCGTAACATAAACTCTCAGACTACGCACCCAACTGGCTTTATTAAAGGAGAAGCGATATCCTAAGGTAGCATTACTTAATCTGACAAAGGAGCCATCTTCTATGTATTTGCTGGAAAATTTAGGTGTATCGGTTGTGCTTTCACCCGACAAAAGAATTTTTTTAGTAATATTATTTCCTTTTGACAAACTTGCCATACTGAATAGAGCGTTGGCCGTATTGTTGTAAATTTTGTTGCCAAATATCCCACGGATAAAGATGGAAAGATCAAATTTACCAACTGTCAAAGTATTGTTTAAGCTTAGCGTAAATTTGGGTAAAGCCGAACCTAGGTTTTCTTTAACGATGTTTCCACTAGCATCTTTTTTGTAAATACTGTTTCCATTAGAGTCATAACCAAGAAAACGCGGTCCCCAAAAAGTACCAATCGGGTATCCGCTCTTAATTATCTGAACACGGGTACCTGACAAGCCGGCACCACTTGCAACACCGGTTTCAATTAAGTCAACAGGCAGATTTTGAACTTCGTTATGAATAGTAGAAAAATTCAAAGTAGAACGCCATGATATATTCTTTTTGTTAACAATAATGCCTGTCAAGCTGGCTTCCAGACCAGAGTTCTGAATTCTCAGCTTTGGTACATTTATCCACATAAAAGCGGTTGGTGCCGGGGCGAGAGATGTTAATTTAAGTAATACATCTTTGGTAGTTTTGTAAAAGTAATCGATACTTCCGGACAACCTACCTTTGAAGAATCCAAAATCCAAACCAATATTTGTCTGGATGGTTGTTTCCCATTTAATGTTTGGATTGGGAGTTCTGAGAAATGTAGTCCCTGTACTCAGGTCTGTTCCGTTAAAGAAATAATTCGCGTTGGATGTAGTACCAATTGATAACAGAGAAATTTTATTTGGAATATTCTGGTTCCCGGTTTTTCCCCATCCTAAACGAAGTTTCAGGTTATCAAAAATATTAAGCTTTTTAATAAACTCTTCCTGTGTCAGGCGCCATGCCAAACCAACAGAGGGGAAATACCCATATTTATTGTTTTTACCAAATCTTGTGGAACCATCAGCTCTCCATGTTGCCGTCAATAAATACTTGTCTTTATATGAGTAGTTTAAACGAGCATAAAACGATTGGAGTTCGTTTTCTGATTTGAATGAACCGACAGAGGCCTTGTCCTTATCTCCATATCCCAGGTTGTCAATATAATTAACACCTATTACATGGAAGCCATTAACGCTAAGATTATAACCTGTATTATCAAATTTTTGGTACGACTGCCCAAGAAGAATCGTAAAATGATTCTCTTTGTTCAGCTGTTTGTCGTATGTCAGGTAGTTTTCCATCAGAACATTGTTAAGTTCTATATTGGCAATACTTGCCTGGCCACCATTTACCAAATAAGTTAACTGATCATTTTCAGTTACCTTTCTCGTTGCATTGGTATGATCAATACCGAGATTTAATTTATACGTTAAGCCTTTAATAATTTTAAAGCTGGCGTCAACATTTCCCAAAATATGATCCGTAAAGGTATGGTCATTTGTCAAATTAAGCATGGCCACCGGGTTACGGTAGGTAGGGCTATATTGTAGGTACGTTCCATCCGTGTTAAAAACGGGGAAGGTGGGGTTTTGTCTGAGCGCACTAATCAGGACGTCTCCTTCATATCCACCCGTTTCACCAATCGGTGCACGAGAGTCATCTGTTCTTGCCACGGCAAGATTTGTGCTTACACGCAACCTGTCATTAAAAAGCTTTTGGGTTACGTTAAAACGTGCTGTTAATTTTTTAAGTCCTGTCTTTCTAACAATACCCTGTTGATTAAGGTAGCCCAGTGAAGCATAATAACTTGATTTGTCAGTACCACCACTGTAAGACACGTTGTGGCTTTGCGTATAGCCGGTTCTGAAAATTTCATTCTGCCAATTTGTATTCGCCCCCTTATCTATCAATCCGAGATTATATTTCTTGCTCGCATTCATAAACTCAGTAGAAGTTAAGAGATCTAATTCTTTTGGTATGTTTGAGATACCAGCATAAGCCGAATATGTTAATTTACCTTTACCACTTTTACCTTTTTTTGTAGTGATAAGGATAACACCGTTTGCGCCTCTGGAACCGTAAATTGCGGTCGCGGAAGCATCCTTTAATACCGTAATAGAAGCAATGTCGTCAGGATTAAGAAAATCCAACGGGTCTTTACTGGCGCTTCCTGTAATTCCGGCAACCCCTGTTGCACCCGGAGTGGCGTTAGTATTGTTAAGGGGAACCCCATCCACAACATATAAAGGGTTCTGGTTAGCCCTGATGGAGGAGCTACCACGAATATGAACCGTGGAACCGGCTCCCGGTTCTCCACTATTCGAGGTAACCTGAACGCCTGCAACACGACCCTGCATCATCTCGGCAGGTGAAATCATAACCCCCGGGTTGAAGTTTTTCGTGGTGAGCGTTTGTGTTGCCCCCGTTACATCCGTTTTCTTTTGTACACCATAACCCACTACCACTACTTCATTTAAACCGAGAGCGGTAGATTTCATAAAGACATTTATAACCTTTTGGTTACCAATAACAATAGTTTGCGTCTGGTATCCAATAAATGAAAATACCAGTTTAGAGCCAACTTTTGCTTGCAAAGAATACCTACCACTTAAATCGGTAGTTGTCCCTGTTGTAGTATTCTTTACCAAAATACTAACGCCGGGAAGTGTTTGTCCGGTACTGATATCAGTAACTTTTCCTGAAATCTGAAGATTCTGACCAAACGCCTGAAAGGCTGATGTGAAAATCAGAAACAGGAACAGGACACTAAATACTTGTACGTGTTTTTTCATAAGCCCCTCTTTTCTTTTAATTAATTAATCATTTTATTACAATTAATACAAAGCACCTTATTTATTATTAGTGCTTAAAATATTTAGTTCGTATAAATAATACACTAAACAAAGTGTACTATTAACACAAACATTTTTCAAAGGTATAATAAAAAATAATATGAAATGAAGAAATCGTTAAAAAAATTTAAATTTACTTCGAATATTATTAAGGTTATCATGGTAATATTTAAGCTGGCTCCATGTATTGTACAGGTTTGATGGTAATTAAATAAATTCGCTATCGGCTTTACATAATAATAATTACAGATAGAATATGCAAAAATTTGTTTTAAAAAATTAAAAAAATAAGTACATCCGACTTTAATATTAATAAAAAACTCGTTAGTTAGTGGTAGAAAGGCGATAACATATGGTTTTTGGTACACTTATTATTTTTTTTATCTTTGCAGAGAAATGCCTTTAGCTTTTTAATAAAAAGGAGCTTAATTGTAATGGAGCAGCTAAAGGTTTCGGGTGTTACCTATTTATATAATAAACGCTTTATTATTATTAATTCAATTCATTTGAAAATCTAGCTTATGGACAAGCAACTTATCCCGAATGTATCGGTTGATTCCGTAGTTTTTGGCTTTGATTCGGTTCATCTGAACGTACTATTAATCGGACGGAACATCCAGTATAATGGAACCCTGTACAGTGACTGGAAATTTCCGGGAGACCTGGTTCGGTTGAATGAGGACCTTGATACCGCTTCTAAGCGTATCCTTAAAGAGCTGACGGGGCTTCAGAATATCTACATGAAACAGTTAAAAGCCTTTGGATCTCTTGATCGTTTGATCAGGCGCCCACAAGACATGTCGTGGCTTATTGCAATTGACCATCCGGAAAAACGGGTAATTACTATTCCTTATTACTCACTCATTAATTTATCGAAAAATGGTGAGAAAAAAACAGGCCTTACAACCATTGCTCGCTGGACAAATGTTGACGAGGTTTCCGATTTACCATTGGCATTTGATCATCAGGAAATTTTTGAGTTTGCTTTGGAAACCCTTCGTAATGAGTTACGAACAAAACCTCTTGCTTTTGAGTTGTTGCCATCAAAATTTTCACTTAGCGAATTACAAAAAATCTATGAAGTAATATTTGGGATCTCTCTTGACAAGCGAAATTTCCGGAAAAAAATTTCCAATCTGAGTTATATTGTGGCTCTGAATGAAAAAGAAACAAGAGTTTCGCACCGACCGGCAAAGCTATATATGTTCAGCAGGGAGATTTATCAAAAATTAAAAACAGAAAACTTTGATTTTACTATATGATTAATGTGTTAAAGCACGTAGGTATTTCATTATTCACCTAATTATCCTGTACTGAAAATTGAACAAGAAGATGAACGAGATAAATAAAGATTTACTTAAAACTTATGTTCTTATCAATACTCATGGAGTATCTGTGAAAATTTTAACTTTTGGGGCAAAAGTAATGTCAATTAAAGTCCCTGACAAAGAAGGAAATTTTGGTGATGTTGTTTTAGGATACGATACTGCTGACGAATATATTAATGGTAATCCGTATTTCGGTGCAATAGTAGGCAGGTATGCCAACAGAATTGCCAACGGAACATTTTCACTTGACAGAAAAGAATATTCTTTGTGTAAAAATAATGGCAACAACAGTCTGCACGGTGGCCCCGGAGGGTTCAACAATGTTATCTGGGATGTTGTCGATTTTAAAAATAATAACGAAAGCCATTTTGTAAAACTGAAATATCTCAGTAAAGACGGGGAAGAAGGATTTCCCGGAAACCTTATTGTTTTTGTCACCTATACTTTAAGCGAAAATAATGAGCTTATCATCGATTATGAAGCTTCATGCGACAAAAAAACAATAGTTAATCTAACCCATCATTCATTCTTCAATTTAAAAGATGGGGGGAAAAGTAATGTTCTCGATCATGTCTTGAAGATTAATGCAGACAAATACACTCCAATAAACAAAGAGCTTATCCCAACGGGTAAAATAGTGAGTGTAAAACAAACGCCATTGGATTTTACAACGCCTGTTGCAATTGGGAAACGGATTAATGATGATGTTGAACAATTGCATTTTGGCAACGGTTACGACCATAATTGGGTTTTGAATAAAGGAAACAATACTTTGCATCTTGCCGCCGAAGTTTATGAACCTGTTACAGGGCGAAAGATGGATGTATATACCACCGAACCGGGAATGCAGTTTTATTCGGGTAATTTCCTTGGCAAAACCGACATAGGGAAAAATAATATTGAATACAAATCCAGGGCTGCATTTTGCCTGGAGACGCAACATTTTCCCGACTCGCCAAATCATCAGGCCTTTCCTTCTGTTGTTTTGAATCCGGAAGAAATATACCAGCAGAAGACAATTTATAAGTTTTCAGTTAGTAATGGTTCATAAGTCCTCTTGTAATAAGATCATTGTAAGATTTTCATTTTCTCATCAATAATTTTAACTATTGTAGAGGTGAATAGACAGCAACAGCAATT
>CAYYOW010000084.1:0-9666 GCA_964473395.1 uncultured Lentimicrobiaceae bacterium
TTTCTTTACTCATTTTATCGGGCATTGTAAAGATAAGCTTATACCCACGCATAATACCAACCAGCGCCAGTCCCAGCCCTGTATTTCCCGATGTAGGTTCTATAATGGTGCCTCCCGGCTTTAATAAACCTTTTTGCTCCGCTTCATCAATCATTGAAATGGCAATACGGTCTTTGCTGCTACCTCCGGGATTAAAGGATTCCAGCTTCGTTAACAATAGGGGAGACAGTCCCTTGTTAATTTGATTTAATCTTACCAACGGAGTCTTTCCAATGGTCTCTAAAATATTATTTCTATAGTTCATGACTTTACTTTTTAATTGGCCAAAAGCCGTTTATGCTGTTGTAATTTTTAATTTGGTTTTGTAGCAAGTCAAAAATTGTTATGTCAATAAGTCCTTTTTAGATTTATGAATTGACCCTTATTACGGCTTGCTGTATGTTAATGGCGTAATCCTAAAGCAACAACACCGGGTGCTTGATATACGAAAATAATATGCTTTGAATGGTAATCGCTTCATGTCTTAAATATTTTTACCGAAAAAATCAGTATTTCTAAATATATAATAGGAAATTGTGAAGAAAAAGATAATGAGAAGATATTGCTTAGCAACAGCAACAACAACAGGAGGTCGTTGCCAATGGGGTCAGATAATATTTATTTGTCTCTCTCATTTCGCGGCAAAAATACGCATTATTGTTTTATCAAAGATAAAAAGAATAAATATTTTTTCATTGTTTATTTTAGGGACTCGGTGACTTTCAATCTCAAAGCTTTGAACTTCAAATTTCAAACTTTACCCACCACCCGCTGTATAGCCTGTTTTCCATAACGTTTCCGGATATGATCCATGGCATCGTAAAGATTGGCCATCCCCGGTTTCCCGTCAAAAAGGCTCAACTGCTGTCCACCTCCTGTCAAATGGCTGAAACGTATACCAATCAGGCGAATGCGCATCCTGCGCTGATAAATACGGCCGAAAAGCTCCAGTGCGGCTTTTATTAAAACATGGTCAAAAGCGGTATAGGGGAGATGCTTTTGCAGGGTGTGGGTATCAAAATTGGCATAACGGATTTTCACAGTGATACAGCCTGTAATCTTTCCCTTTCTGCGTAGTTCAAAAGCAATTTTTTCTACCATTCCGATGAGTACGTGGCGCAATTTGACCATGTCTGTAGTGTCCTGGTCAAAGGTACGCTCTGTACTGATGGATTTCTGTTCGGTATAAGGCACTACTGGAGAGAGATCGATTCCGTTGGCTTTTTTCCAAATGACAAGTCCGTTTTTACCCATGGCCTGCATCAGTATTTCCGGCGGAATCAGGCTCAGTGTACGGATGGTGGAGACGCCCATAGAACGCAACAAACGATAATTTTTTTGTCCGACCATGGGGATCTTCCGAATAGACAACGGAAACAAAAAGGGTTTTACCTTCCCTGGTGGGATATACAGCTCACCGTTAGGTTTGGCTTCGCCGGTGGCTATTTTTGAGATGGTTTTGTTCATTGACAGTCCGAAAGAGATGGGCAGTCCCGACTCGTTGATAATACGCCGGCGCAACTCATGTGTCCATTTCAGGCTTCCGAAAAAACGATCCATTCCGGTGATGTCGAGATAGTGCTCGTCGATGGAAGCTTTTTCGTAAACGGGGGCACTTCTGGCAATAATCTCCGTCACTAACCGGGAATATTTGCTGTAGTGTTCCATGTCGCCCCGGATAAAAATGGCATCGCCACACAACTGCTTCGCCATGCGTACGGGCATAGCCGAATGGATGCCAAAATGCCGTGCTTCGTAACTGCAACTCGCTACCACACTACGGTCGGAAAGGCCACCGATAATTACGGGTTTCCCTTCTAACGCGCTGTTTGTCAGCCGTTCCACCGACACAAAAAAGCTGTCCATATCCAAATGAACAATCGTCCGCTCTTCCATTTAAAAAATATTTTGACTAAATACTTGACATTTAAAATATTTTATGTACTTTTGATTAAAATTTAATCATGTTTACGACAGCAATATAATCATTTTGGATAGAATTTATTTAAATAGAAGAAATTTTTAACAAAAAACGCCTTGTGCACTTTCGTGATAAAAAAGAAATCACAAAGTACCTTATGGGGGGACACTAAAGGAAAATCATACATCAAAAATCTAAAATCCAAATGTATTTTAAAGACAATATCAAATTACTCAGAAAGCGCAAAGGCCGCACGCAGGATGATGTGGCATTTGCTCTGAAAATGAAACGCTCTACGCTGAGCGGCTACGAAAATGGCGTGGCACAACCCAACCTGAACGCACTCATGCGTTTTTCGGAATACTATGGTGTTGCCATCGACACGCTGGTGAAAATGGATTTATCCTCACTTTCAGAAAGTCAGCTCTCGCAGTTGGAGCGTGGCTACGATATATATGTGAAAGGCAGTAACCTGCGTGTGCTGGCTACCACGGTGGATCAGGACAATGAAGAAAATATTGAGCTGGTGAACGAAAAGGCCAAAGCCGGCTATGCCACCGGTTTTGCCGATCCCGACTATATTCAGGTACTGCCCACTTTTAAGCTGCCATTTCTGTCCAAACAGAAAAAATACCGCACGTTTCAGGTGAGTGGTGACTCCATGCTACCCATTCCTGATGGCTCTTACGTCACCGGCGAATTTGTACAAGACTGGAATTTTATTCGTAACCATCATGCTTACATTGTGTTGACCAAAGAGGATGGAATTGTTTTTAAGGTGTTGGAAAACAAGATAAAAGAGAGTGGAAAGATTAAGCTATACTCCCTGAACTCATTATATCTTCCTTACGAATTGCCCGTTACAGAAATAAGGGAAATCTGGAAATTCGTCAATTACATCAGCTCCGAAGTCCCCGAAGCGAACAAGGAGAAAGACCGGCTGGCCGAAGAGGTGAAGCAGTTGAAACAGCAAGTGCAGGCTATTCAGATGAAACTGAATTTGTAAAATATAAGACCGGCTATACAAATGAAATATGCTATCCTCGACATAGAAACCACCGGTCTGAGTCCGGCACGGGAGAAGATTACTGAAATTGCCATTTTTCTGCATGATGGAACGAAAATCACGGATGAATACAGCACCCTAATCAATCCTGAGAAAGAAATTCCTTACCGTATAACCCAAATAACGGGTATCAACAACCATATGGTGGAAAATGCCCCGCGGTTTTTCGAGGTGGGTAGGAAAATTGTTGAGTTCACTGAAGGTACTATCATTATCGGCCACAACGTGCGGTTTGACTACGGTTTTATCCGTCAGGAATTCCTACGCCTTGGTTTCGACTTTCAACGGGAGACACTGGACACGGTAAAACTCAGTCGGAAACTGATTCCCGGTTATCCATCCTACAGCTTGGGAAAACTGTGTAGAAATCTCGGTATCAGCAACCATGCCCGACACCGTGCTGCCGGCGATGCTTTGGCTACTGTAACTCTTTTTGAATTACTGCTTTCCATGGATCCCGCCTTGAATAAAGCAAATCTATCACGGTCGTTGCAGGATTTTGGCTAATGTGGCCAACTTATCTTCAACACCAACAGGACAACAAAAGAACTTCGCAGGATTATTCTTTCGACAATCAAAAAAGGAAATCTCCACATGACTTTTTAATCGCTACAGGCCTTTTTTGTTGATAACCATTCATTAACTTTTATTTTTTTGATTTTCTTCTTGACATCTTGATTTTTTATATTACTTTTGCAAGTGATTGTTTACTTACGTAATGAATGTTGATGAAAAACACAATAGAATTAATTAAATAACTGAAATACAACCATTATCAAAGTTAAACCTTGCAACTTGAAAAAATAAAAATAACAGAAAGGACAGATGGTGTTGAATAAAACGGAAAGAAAGCAGAAAAATAGGGAGGCACAGGAAGAAAAAGAGGAGAGAAAATTCCGACTTAAATAACAACATGCGAAAAAATTAAGAATTGAAAACAATAAAGAATAAATGTTACCAAACAAAAACAGTTAAACCAAAGAAAAAATGATGATGATAAAAAAATGGCTTGTTTTTTTGTTGCTGTTGCCGCTGATTTCTCAGGCTCAGGATAGCTTGCAATTTCAGAAAGTGCAGCAGATAAAGACACTTTTCGATTCGCTGAAAACACACCCGCAAACGAAAAGCGATCAATTGAATATGGAAAAAGCATTGCTCGGAAGACGAATGGTTACCGGCTTGTTATATCCTAAAATCAATGCTTTCGGCAAGTATGAATATGCTAATACACCCAATGGTATGTTGCCACTTGCACCAAATGATTTGATAAAGATGGTTCAGGATAAGGCTGCTTCCCAGCCTTTCAGCCAAAATATTTTCAGGATTGGGGTAGGGGTTTCCATGCCGGTTTTTGCCCTGTCTATTTATACCACGGCAGCCAAAGCGAAGGCAATGTATCAATCTGCAGCGGCTAAAGCAGGAATTAATCTTCAGGAAAATGAAGCACTTATCGTAAGTACTAATGCCAGCCTGCAATATTTACATGAATTGCTTGCAGCGCTTGCAGTGAAGAAAGTATCTCTTGCAAAAACATTGTCTGTTATTAAGATGCAGGTAGAAAATGGCAGAGCTTCAAAGACCGCTTTATTAAAAATACGGAATGCGATGAATGAAATAAACATTCTGGATAATAATATCCGGCAACAGAAGCAAAAAGCACTATCTGCCATTCGTTCACTTACGGGAATCATGCTTCAGCAACCGGTAAAAATGATTCAAACCGGAACTTATCAAAATGGTAGTTTAAAGGTTTTGGAACCTTTACGCAAAAAGGCTGAAGCCGATAGGCTTGCCTGGCGTGCAGAAAAAGAAAAACTTATACCCGCCATTTATTTCAATGGTGATTATAACCGCAGCACTGCTAAAGCCTACAATAACAATCTGAATATCAACGAAGATTATGGAACTATGGCGCTGACATTAAATATACCCCTTTTTGCCAAATCGCAGTATGCAGTTATTAAAATGAGTAAAATTGACTATAAAAGCTCCCTGAATGATTTAAAAAAGTTGCATCTTGAGATCGGGTCACAGGCACAGGCTTTAGAGAATAATCTGGCATTATTAAATAGTTCTGTAAAACTTTATCAAAATAGTGTAAAAGATAAAAAAGAATTACTCAAAATAGCCAGGGTTTCTTATTTGTCTCATCGTATGACGGTCGAAGACTATTTGAAATACGAAGATGATTTGATTTTAGAGAAGTCGCATCTTTACAGTGCGATGGCAAAAAAATGGCAAACACTTATGCAGCTTGCTGTAATATATGGAAATAATATCGAACAAATTGTAAAATAAATTACCGGCTAATAAAATTATTTGATCATGAAAAAATATAAAAAATCAATTATTTGGACTATTGTCATCCTGGCTCTTGTGATAGCTGGCGTCCTAAAAATAAAACATACAAAAGATAAGGATGCATCGCTTCCGCCTGCAAAGCAATATGCTATTGTCGTTTCAACCATAAAACCTCAGGAAAAAAACATTCAGTTGACACTTCCTTGTCTTGCATTGACAAAAAATGATAAAGATGTTATGCTCGCTTCCCGTATTTCTGCCCGTGTCGACTGGATAAAAGCCAGCGGAAGCCGAATAAAAGAAGGTGAAGTAATTGCCAAACTTGACAGTACCGGTATTAAGTCTGAGATTAATAGTGTGAAGTCTCAGATTATAGCCCAGGAAACAGCCTTAAAAAATTTGGAAGCCAGTCATAAACGTACATTGGAACTGTTGAATGTTGAAGGTGCTTCTATTGAGGAGTCGCAGGCAGAAGAAAGTAAAATTGCCGGGGTGAAATCTCAGGTTGAGTCTCTTAAGCAAAAACTGAATGATTTGAACAATATACTGACCTATGCCATAATTAAAGCCCCCGTGGCCGGACGGATTTCAAAAACAATGGTCAATAAAGGAGATATGGCAATGCCCGGACATCCGGTGGCAAGTGTGAGTGCAAACAATGGCTTCTTTTTGTTGCTTCGTGTTCCCACCGATCTTAGGGTTTATGGCATTACACTTAATGGCAAAATTTACGATGCCATTCCGCTGCACAGCACGTTCAATAGCCTTGCTGAATACAAAGTATATGTAGATAATGCGGAGATGACTACTGGTAACCGTGTGGAAGTCAATGTGATTGTTTATAAGGGCAAGGGCATTGAACTGCCTTTTGATGCTCTCTTGAACAGGAATGGTAAAAGCTACGTTATGGTACGAAAAGGCAATCAGGCTGTTCCTGAAGAGATTCATCAGGTACAGAGTGGCCAGCAGGGTATAGTAATCAGTAATATTGATGTTATTGGTAAAGAACTTGTTATAGCCAAACCTGATATTTTACTGAGATTACTTGGCGGCACTTCACTTAAAGTTAAGGAGGACTAAGCTATGTTCGGATTTTTCTATAAGCGACCTTATTTGCTATTTTCAATTATCGGAGGTTTCTTTATCCTTGGAATAGTGGCACTAATTACACTTCCCAAGAACCTTTTCCCCGATTCTACTCCTCCCGAAGTGCTTGTTATTACCAACATACCAGGTGCAACAGCCCAGGTTTCGGCCAATACCATTTCAAAACCTATCGAAGAGGAAATATCACGATTGGGAATGGTAACCGATGTGAGTTCCGTAAACGTAGCCAATTTCTCTATCGTTCTGGCTCAATTTAGTTATAAAAAAGGATTAAACGCAGCTGCTGTAGATGTGGCCAATGCACTTTCCATAGCCAAGGCCAAATTACCGAAAGATGTTAATCCGGCTGTATATACGGTTGGCGATTTCACCTTGCCTGTGGATGTTATGGCACTATCGCCAAAGAACAAAAATATAACACTGCCTGAAATCCGTAAGATTGCCCAAAGCTTTATCAAACCATATTTGTTAAGCAATCCCGGTATTGGTAATGTCGAAGTATTTGGTGGTTACCAAAGTGCCATTAATATCGATATTGACCCTTTCAAAGCAAAACGCTACGGCGTTGATTTTGAAACCATTGCCAAGGCTATTCAGTCTCTGAACCATGATATTCCAGTTGGTTTTGTTAAAGGGAAAAACGGCTTCTTTACCATTACTATTTATGGCGAAAAAGATGAGATAGCAAGGTTAAAACAGATTCCTATTCTGCCAAATGTTCGTCTCGGCGATGTTGCTGATGTGAAATGGGGCTATCAGAAACGAACCAGCGGCTACATTGGTAATGGAAGGCAAGCCATTGCATTGAGTATTCAGCGTGCTCCGGGTGGCAGTGTGCTTTCCGTGAGTAACGAGGCGCGTGCTCAAATGAAAAAGCTGGAGAAAGAGTATCCGAATATTCGTTTTCAGATATCGGATACACAACGTGATCTGATTAAGCTCTCCAATGCGAATATGTTGAATGCGCTACGTGATGCCATCATTTTCACACTGATTGTGGTGTTCTTCTTCCTCGGAAACTTCCGTGCTATTATTGCTGCCGGCCTTTCCATTCCCATGGTGTTTTTTGGTACGCTCGCTGTTATCTGGCTCGGTGGTGGCGAACTGAATATTGTAATCTATACAGCTATCATACTGTCACTCGGTATGTTGACCGATGATGCGGTGGTGGTGCTCGAAAATGTCGAGCGACACCTTACTGACCTTGGAGAAGAGCTGAATACTGCTGTTACCAAAGGAACCAAAGAGGTTATTACTCCTGTATTTGCCGGAACACTATCTACAATTGCTATTCTGCTTCCGTTGATGTTTGTGGGCGGATTTCCGCAGAAAATATTCAAACCATTGATTTCAACTTTGATTATTGCCTTGCTGTTTTCATTCTTCCTGTCTATTACTTTTATTCCTCAGTTATTGAAAATAATGTATAAAAATGGCGTTAAAAAATCAAAATTTGAGCTGTGGTTCGACCGCGCTTATCAGAACACTTTGGGACGGCTTGTGGAGCCTTATATCAGTGTGCTGAAGTTCTCCAATGGAAAACACCGAATCTGGAGACGTGCGCTATTGATAGTTGGCGTGCTGATTGTTTTGGTAATTAGTGTCAAAACAATTATGCCAACCATTGGACGTGATGCCATGCCACCCATGGATACCGGAATTATTAAAGCACAGGTTGCTTTCAGTTCCAATGAAACCGTTGACAATTCGGAGGTTAGAATTCAGCCCTTTTTGAAATGGCTTGAAAAACAAAAATGGCTGAAGATGAGTTCGGTGGCATTTGGAAATGAAAAAGGCGTACTCAGTCTTGGTAGCGGTAACCTGCCTTCTGAGGCTACCATTACAATCAATGCCGTAGATCGTTTTCATCGTAAACTGACCATTTGGCAACTGGAGGATACTATTCGCCGTAGGTTGGCGCAATTGCCAGGCGTAAAAAGAGATGATGTGTTTGACTTTGGGGCAACGGCTGTATCCACGGTAAAAGCACCTCTCGATGTTCGCCTTCTATCTCCTTATGTTACAGGGCTTGGTCAGAAAGCCGATGAAGTAAAAAAAGCCCTTAGCAAAGTAAAAGGATTGACTTCCCTTTCCACAAGCTGGGACAAAGACTTTACGGAAGTGAAACTGGATGTTGACGAAAACAAAGCACTCAGCTATGGGATAACTCCTTATCAGATTGCTATGCAACTCCCTGTAAAAGGACAGGTTGTGGGCCTGGCCGGTAACTTCCAATCCATGAATACCCAGTTTGTCAGACTCTATCTGAAAGGAAAATTTAGTCAGAATATCCAAACATTACGTTTGCTCCCCATCAAGACAAAATTTGGAGAGGTTCCGCTGGAAACTTTTGCAAAGGTCTCAAAACAACTGACTTATGCAAAAATTGAACGGGATAAGCTTATGTACAGTGTGGATGTAAACGGATATCGCGCACGAAGGCCCATAACTCATTTGACCGATGCAGCAATTTCTTCTTTGAAAAATGTGAAGCTCGGTGGTGTCATTGTTAGTCAACAAGGCGATATTGCTACGATTAATGACAGCTTTGGCCGGATGATAAAAGCAATTATTCTGGGGATTATTCTTTTATTAATCTCGCTGATTGCCATTTATAAGTCGGTGAGAATGGCACTGATTATGATTTTCGTTCTGCCGTTATCTCTGATAGGTGCAGCCTGGGGTATGTTACTATTCAATAAGCCAAGTTGTTTGCCAAGTATGCTTGGTATTCTGCTTTTGTTTGGTATTATCATTAAGAATGCTGTACTACTCATAGATTTTTACCAGCAGTACAGGGAAGGCGGCGATACGCCATTTGAAAGTGCAATGGAAAGTGTCCGTGTGCGTTTCCGTCCGGTTATGATGACTGCCTTTGGTACCATCGCCGGTATGATTCCGATTGCCCTTGAAATGGCTGTCGGACTGGAGCGACTAAGTCCACTGGCAGATGTAGCCATCGGTGGCCTGCTTATCGGTACTCTTCTTACACTGATTTATGTACCAATGTTTGCCTATTCGGTGGACACCAAAGACAAAAAAAAGCAAATAGTGGAGGCAATTGAATAAACAGATTGTTTTCGTATGCAAATGGAAAAGGCAGGAGAAATATTTCTCCTGCCTTTTGTTCTTTCTATCCCAAAAAAGTTGAAATTCTTAGCTTGCACTTTCTATGCGTTCCGCATTCATTTTATCCTTTTCCGTGATAATCATAGGAGACTCTTTGGTCATC
>CAYYOW010000085.1:0-3363 GCA_964473395.1 uncultured Lentimicrobiaceae bacterium
GGCGATTTGCTGCATATTTTCGGAACACAGACAGCCTTGCAGGAGGTGCGGAAGATAATGCAGGGATAGGCTGAACAGCAAAAAAGCCGGACGATATAATTTAGCCCGGCTTTCTTGTCTTTTCTGAAAAAGGAAATTATTTAATCCCCATTTCCTTTCTGATTCTTTTTGGGATAGCTTCTTTATTCACACTAATGGTGGTGGTATTTAACTCAACATAAGCAGGTGAAACATAAATATATCCGTGATATTTCTGATGTGTTCCCCACGAATTTTGGACTTTATAGAAAGTTTTTCCGTTTTGGTCATGGGCTATACCAACGAAAAGCATTCCGTGGTCATCGGTAGTCGAATAATTGTTATAAGCTTTTTGCCTCATTTCAGGAGTAATAGTAGCTTCCTGTACGATGGAATCGGCATTGTAAAGCCTCTTTTCTTTCTGTTTGCGGCTCAAGCTGTTCCATACTTTCAATGCTTTTCCCTCTAACTTAGGATGCTTGTTAGGCACGAATGCCACACCTTTTTTCCAGTTAAAACCTTTGTTACTGACATCAGTTCCCCAGACAACAGTATAACCGTGTTTCAGCGCATTGTTGAGGATGACAAGCATATCTTTCATAGGTACATTATTGTAAGGAATCCATCTCCAGTTATCGCGAACGACTATGGGAAACGTCTTGAAATAAGGATGAGCCATGAAGGAGGTAACAGGAACAATATTGTCCGGGTTAAAACCGGTCATATCCCTGAAACTTTCCGGAGTATAAGTTTTTCCGTCGTATTTAAAAGTCTCGGGTATCTTACCCAAATAGGATGTCATAACAGCATTGAAGCCCTTGTGCCATGCCGTGGTGAGTTTATGATTAGGATCAGAAACGATAGCATCTACGTAATTTTTCAACACTTTATCCATTTCCATTTGTACCGGAAGCTTCGTTCCATAATCCATGCCGGTGTAAACCGAATCAGGAACCATACCGTAATGTTTAATAATCCACATCACATCAGTAGTTTCTCCACCAGCACCAAATCCCATTTTCCCGTGCAAACGGACATATTTGATGGCTCTGCCTGAATATTGGTGATATACATTGAACATTTCCGACAAATTATATTTTTTGCCGGTAGTACGCAGAATTTCATCTTGTACAAATTCCATTCCTGAATAATCCCAACAGGTTCCCGAACGGTATTGGTTTTTCACGGAAGTGTGAGGCACGACAACTTCATCCGTGAAATGATAACCTTTAACTTCCTTTTTAGCGGTTGTGTCGCTTTGCGCAAAGGATTGGAAGTTGAGCATAAATACTGCAACTAACAAAAAGATAAATGATTTAATTTTCATAGAATACGATTTAAGTTTAGAAAAAAAGAGAGCTGCTTTATTGTGATAAAACAGCTCCGTGATAATATTTAAATATCGAATTTAATTCCTTGTGCCAGTGGTAACTCCGAACCAAAATTAATGGTATTGGTCTGGCGGCGCATGTAAATTTTCCAGGCATCCGAGCCGGACTCACGTCCGCCGCCGGTGTCCTTTTCGCCACCGAAAGCGCCGCCGATTTCTGCTCCGGAAGTACCGAGGTTCACATTGGCAATACCGCAGTCGGAACCGGCGTAGGAGAGGAATGTCTCGGCTTCGCGCATGTCCAGCGTAAAGCAGGCTGAGGAAAGTCCCTGTGGCACATCGTTCTGTATTGCAATGGCATTGGTGATGTCGCCTTTGTATTTGATGAGGTAAACAATAGGAGCAAAGGTCTCTTCCTGCACAATTTTGAAATGATTTTCGGCCTCAGCAATACAGGGAACCACATAGTTTCCTGATTCAAAGCCTTTTCCGCTAAGGTCTTCGCCGCCAAAGAGCACTTTGCCGCCCTCTTCCTGAACTTTGCTTACAGCATTGTTAAAAAGCTCAACAGAAAATTTATCGATAAGCGGCCCTACGAGATAATCTTCATCCAAAGGATTCCCGATACGGGGAACAACGTTTTTGTAAGCAGCGATAAACTTGTCGCGCACTTCATCGTAAATATCTTCATGGATAATCACACGGCGGGTGGTCGTACAACGTTGTCCGGCAGTACCTACTGTACCAAATACTGTTGACATTACCGCCATTTTGATGTCGGCGCTAGGAGCGATAATGACGGCATTATTTCCGCCCAGCTCCAGGATAGTTTTTCCGAGACGTTTGCCAACGATGCCGCCCACGCGTTTTCCAACGGCGGTGGAACCGGTAACAGAAAGCAGACGAACCCGTTTGTCGCTCAGAAAATTGTCGCCCATAATCGATGATTTGGCAACCACGAGGTTGAAAACACCTTCAGGTACATTATTGTCTTTCAGTACTTTCGTAATGATTCTTTGGGTGGCGATGGCCGTCAGCGGGGTCTTGGAAGAGGGCTTCCAAACGACCACATCCCCGGCAATGATAGCCAGTGCGCTGTTCCATGCCCAAACGGCTACCGGGAAGTTGTAAGAGGTAACCAGCCCAACAATTCCCAAAGGCTGGTACTGTTCCGACAGGCGGTGATTTACTCTTTCCGATTGCAGGTTCGTACCATTGATCAGGCGAGACTGTCCTACGGCAAAATCACAGATGTCAATCATCTCCTGTACTTCACCCAGCCCTTCCTGGTAAATTTTTCCCATTTCAAGGGTAACGAGCGCGCCGAGATACTCTTTGTTTTCGCGCAGTGCCAGGCCAATCTGGCGAACCAGTTCACCACGGATGGGAGCCGGTACTTTGCGCCACTCTTTAAAAGCGGTTTCGGCTTTTTCGATAACCGCTTCGTAATCTTCCAGCGTGGCGTTTTTTACTTTGGCAATTTCCTTTCCATCAATAGGGGAAAAGGATGTGGTGATGTCACCCTCCGTATTTATCCATTCGGTTCCGGTGCATACGCCCGGATTGACGGCTTCAATTCCCAGGTTGCTGAGAATGTCTTCTTTATTGTGTTTAATGCTCATTTGTATGTGGTTTTATTCATTTTTCTGAAACGTTTGCAAAGGTAAATAATCGTCGTAATAACGCTCATAAAATCAGAAAGAAAATTTTAAGGAAGTAAGAATTTAGAATAATGATAAGCAAAGAAGAAACAGACGGACTTGTTTGCCTGTGAAATGAATGATTTTCAGTTTGTTGCCCCCAACCGGCTAAGTTTAACGTGCCGATCATGCAGTCGGCTGACTTGTGCCTTGATTGTTATTGTGGAGAACAGGGACTATTGGAAATTGAGAAAATTGAATGAGTATAGAGGGCACGCATTACACCTGTCTCGCCTCTCGCAGGAAATGCGCGCCAGAGGCAGTTTGTGTTGTGTTAATCATTCACCGCGATTTGTATCGCGTGTCAAAGATAAA
>CAYYOW010000085.1:3463-9458 GCA_964473395.1 uncultured Lentimicrobiaceae bacterium
CAGTTTGTGTTGTGTTAATCATTCACCGCGATTTGTATCGCGTGTCAAAGATAAATCCAGATCAATTCTCTGACAAATAACCAGCTTATGTTTAAGATTGGTTTTGCTTATTCGGGCAAAATATTTTTAACCCGCCCTACTTCGCCTGTTTCCAGCATTACTTTTATCCCACGTGTATGCTTTGACGATTTGGTGAGTATCCGCTTTACAATTCCCTCTGTTAATTTACCGTTTCGCTGGTCTTGTTTTTGAACCACTTCCACGGCAGTGCCGATTTGTATGTTTTTTCTGAAATATCCTGCTGTCTGTTCGTTCTCCATTATTTCCTTATTTTATCCTAAACCACCTCTGCCACCACAAAAGTACTACCTCCCACAAAAACCAGGTCGTGCGGACCTGCATTGTTTACCGCCGAGTTGTAGGCATGCATTACCGAGGGATAGCTGCTTCCGTTGAGTCCGGCTTTGAAAGCTTTTTCTTTCAGGATTTCGACATCCAGTCCGCGGGGGATGTCTGCCTTGCAAAAGTAATAAGTTGCATTCTGGGGCAGTAAGGCCAGTGCCTCTTCATGGTCTTTGTCGGCGACCATGCCTAGGACAAAATGCAAATGTTCATGGTCGGTTTCCTTCAGTTGCTCGCGGATAGCCATCATCCCATCGCGGTTGTGACCGGCATCGGCAATGGTCAATGGATTTTTGCTTATGATTTGCCACCGGCCGAGCAGATGGGTATTCGCAACGGTGTTCTCCAGTCCCTCGCGAATCGTCTCTTTTTCCACCCTGATTTTTCCCGACTGGTCCAGCTCAACAATACTTTGCAACGCCGTGGCGATATTTTCCATTTGGTAATTACCTAGCAGCGGACTATTGACATTTTCGAGATAAAGTTCGTTTTCAAACCAAACATCATAATGTTTTTCCAGCAGACTGCCGGTCTGTATTCTCCGAAGTTCAAAATGGTCTTCCGCAAAAATAAGATGCGTGTTTTTGTCTCTGACGGCTTTTTCAAAAACCGGTGTGGTTTCTTTTTGTCTTCGACCGATAACCACAGGAATACCTTTTTTGATAATGCCTGCTTTCTCGGCGGCAATTTTTTCCAGCGTATCGCCGAGAAACTGTGTATGGTCGTAGTCGATGTGGGTGATGATGGAAAGTACCGGATTTGAAATGTTGGTGGAGTCTAATCGTCCGCCCATACCCGTTTCCAGCACGGCAAAATCCACCTTTTCGTCGGCAAAATATGCATAAGCCATTCCCACGGTCATTTCAAAAAAAGAGGGATTAATTTTCTCAAAATCGTTGTGATAATTGCCAATAAATTCAACCACCTTTTCCCTGGGGATCATTTCGCCGTTTACTCTGATGCGTTCGCGAAAGTCGCGCATATGTGGTGAGGTGTATAGCCCGGTTTTATAGCCGGCCTGCTGCAAAACGGAAGCTATGATATGCGCAACGCTGCCTTTGCCGTTGGTTCCCGCTATATGGATGGCGCTGAAATTTTCCTGCGGCTGGCCGAGTTGTGCCAGCAGCGTTTTGGTATTGGAAAGGTCGGCCTTGTAAGCAGCCTGTCCCTCACGCTGGTACATGGGCAACCGGTTGAAAAGCCATTGGATAGTTTCGTCGTAGTTCATACGGCAAATGTAGAAATTTTATTTCCAATGAGGTGGCTGCTGTGGAAATATAAAATCAGTTAACCTGAGTTCGTCCTGCAAACCCGCGTTAATTCGATGAGCCTCATCACCCCATCACTCCAATTAAATTATTTTCAACATTTGTTATTCAGCGCTCACGTTATTCGTCTTATCTTTTCAGAATAAAATGATAGGTGATGGTTCCTATTTGTATGCCGGGTGCTGTAGGGGCAGTACTGAAAAGAGAGTTTTTGGCAGCCCGTACGGCCAGTTGCCTTAAATTTTCACTCACCACAGTTGTTCCTTTGGCAAATACACGGGCATTAACGACTTTGCCTTGCGGGTTAACTTCGATTCTTACCACTACAGTCCCCTGCTCGGTAAAAGAAGCGGAAGGCTTGTCGAGAAACTTCGCCCCACGATTGCCGAGGCTGAAAGAGATGCCCTGTCCTTTACCACCACGCCCGTTGTATACATTACTTTCCTTGAAACCATGTGGTTTCCCCTGGTCGCCGGCACCACCTTTTATGCCCTGGCTTTGGTTTTGATTTCCCGGTGCCAGTTTAAACAGTGCCCGCTGATTGACCACTGGTTGGGGCTTTTTCTGAGGAGGAGTCTTTTTAACTACACGGGATGAATCAACCTTTTTTTTCGCTGCAGGCTCTTTTGAAACCTTCTTCTCCGGTTTTGCTTCCTTCGGCTTAACAGTTTTCTTTTTTTTCGGTGTTTTTTTCTTTTCCAGAGATGGTGCCTCTTCCGTATTTTGTGTCAAATTCTTTTGATGGGTTACCGCTGGTTTGGATTGTGGTTTTGGTGTGGGAGGTTTAGGATGAGAAATAGGTGTGGGTAATGGCTTGGCCTTCATGGTTTTTTGTTGCGTCTGCATGGCCTGATTTCCAAGCCCGGCGTTGGTAGTCCCCAAACTAACCTCTACTCCTTGTTCTCCTGGAAGAGGGAGTGGTGTTTGCAAAGCAAGAAACGCCAAAGCAAGCAAAATCAGACCATGAAAAATAATGGTTCCTATGAGTGCTTTCCACTTGTCTTTGTCCATCTTCATTGTTGGGTATTTTACCTTTTGGGACTGGTCGCCAGGATGATTTTATGTTTGGTTTTGTACTCGGTATTTATTTGGTTTATCGCATCAATTACCGTTACAATATCTTGCACAGGAACAGATTTGTCGGCACGTAAAACAATGGTTGCTTGTGTATTAGCTCTTATTTTACTGTAAATCTGCTGCTCAAGCTGAGAAGGCTTTATCGGCTTGTCTTCAAGAAAAAAGTTACGTGATTTATTAATGTAAACCGACAGGCTCTGCTTGGCCATAGTCTTGCTGTTACTGCTCGGTAACAGTAGCTTTATAGCATTGGGGGACACCAGGGTGGAGGTGAGCATAAAAAATATGAGAAGCAGAAACACCAGATCCGACATGGAGGCCATGTTGAAATGGGAGTCAATTTTATTTCGTGTTTCTATAGCCATTTTTCCGGGTTGTTTGATGAGTTAAGAATATTTGTAATTTAATTCTCAGGTTTCGCACGTTATCTTTTCTTAGCCGGTTCATGCAGTAGATCCATAAACTCCGAAGTTCTTATTTCCAGGATGTTAACTACTTTTTGTATTCTTGCCACAAGTACATTGTAAAAGATATAAGCCATGATACCCACAATCAATCCGCCCACGGTAGTAATCATAGCCTGATAGATGCCTTGCGAAAGCAACTCGATATTGATATTATTGCCCGCCATGGACATGTCATAAAAAGCGCGTATCATGCCGATGACGGTTCCGAGAAACCCCAGCATAGGCGCGGCACCAGCAATGGTGGCCAGTCCGGCTACATTTTTCTCCAACTGCGAAACTTCCAGCTTTCCCACATTTTCAATGGCCGCGTTGATGTCGTTGAGCGGTTTCCCCAGTCTGAGCAATCCTTTCTCAATCATTCTGCCGATAGGCGAATTATTTGTCTGGCACAACGCCTTGGCCGAATCTAATTTGCCACTCAGAATAAACTCCCTGATATTGTTCATGAAATTCTTATCTTCACGGGAGGATCTGCTGATGACAAAATATCTCTCGATGAAAATATAAACTGCAATCACCGAAAGTAATCCGAGAATGGCCATAATCCATCCTCCCTTTTCTACCAGTTGGATGATAGGCAGGCTTATTTCCCTCTTGCCCGCTTCTGTTCCCAGCACTTGGGCGGCTT
Source organism: uncultured Lentimicrobiaceae bacterium (assembly GCA_964473395.1). Lineage (GTDB taxonomy): Bacteria > Bacteroidota > Bacteroidia > Bacteroidales > F082 > Sulfidibacterium. Next base: position 7,306 of record CAYYOW010000085.1, read on the forward strand.
CGTGTAGCTGAAGAATAATGGCTGTTATCATAATTTATTCTTTAAAAGAAGTTAAATGTAAAAATACAAGCTGAACCGTTATTATACTTTTATCCGTCTGTTTTCTTTTAAACACCGGACTGTTAGTTAAACTAAAAAAGCAGAAAATTATTATACCGTTTGTAAAGAATAACGGGATGCAATTCAGACAACATCATTAGATTAATTTTTCCTTTATACAGTAATTTAGCTTTTTAAGATGTGAACAGAATTGAATTCTTTCCTTACATTTGCCGCTAATTATTAATTAACGCTAGTAAATATGTTTAGTTTTACCCTAATGGTGATAGTTTTTGTCCTCGGATATACCGCCATTGCTTTGGAACATCCTATAAAAATTGATAAAGCAGCCTCTGCACTAATGTTGGGCGTACTCGTTTGGGCTGTTTATTTGGTAGACGTTTCCAGCATTCTTTCCCTCGGATTTAGTGATGCCTGGAAGAATTTCAGCGACAGCTCCATGATGGCTGTTTTTCTGAAAGCCCATCCAGAAGCCACACTTTTAGAACGGATGAGATATTTTGTGGTTGATAATCAGGTTGTTGAACATCTTGGGGAAATTAGTGAAATTCTCTTCTTCCTGCTCGGCGCCATGACCATTGTGGAGACGGTAGATCAACATCAGGGGTTCAAGCTTATTACTGATAAAATTACAACCACCAGTAAGGTAAAACTATTATGGATTCTGAGTATCCTCACCTTTTTTATGTCAGCCATTCTGGACAACCTTACAACGACCATCGTAATTGTTACCCTATTAAATAAGTTAGTGGCCGATAAGAAGACCCGGTGGTTTTTTGCCAGTATGGTGATTATTGCTGCCAATGCGGGTGGCGCATTTTCGCCCATTGGCGATGTAACAACCATTATGCTTTGGATAGGAGGGCAGGTTACCGCTGGCAATATTATTGCAATGGTATTTGTCCCCAGTGTTTTCAATATGCTTTTCCCTTTGCTTATTGTATCCGTTTACCTTAAAGGAACAGTGGAAAAGCCCAAAATTGATGCCAGTGAAACAGCTGCATTTACTACGCCATTCGACCGTAAACTTATGCTTTTTATGGGAATTGGTGCACTGATATTTGTTCCGATATTTAAAACAATTACGCATTTGCCTCCTTATATGGGAATGCTGTTTGGCTTAAGTGTAATTTGGGTTACCACAGAGTTAATCCATAAAGGTAAAACGATTGAGGATCGCCGAAAATTATCCGTTATGGGTGTACTAAAAAAGGTAGACATTCCGACTATTTTCTTCTTCCTCGGTATTTTGACGGCTGTTGCTGCACTTCAGTCTGCCGGTCATCTGGCGCTTGCCAGCCACTGGCTTGATAAAAACGTTCACAATATATACGGTATCAATGCTGCCATTGGTTTGCTCTCTTCTATTGTTGATAACGTACCTCTTACGGCCGGGGCTATGGGTATGTATCCTGTGTTGACACACGCTATGGTAACTGCTTCTGCAGAGTCTGCTTACCTGCATCACTTTGTTCAGGATGGCGCATTCTGGGAGCTGCTGGCTTATGCTGCCGGAACAGGCGGAAGTATTTTGATTATTGGTTCTGCTGCCGGTGTTGCCGCTATGGCATTGGAAAAAATTGACTTTATATGGTATATGAAGAAAATTAGTTGGCTGGCGCTAATCGGATATTTTGGCGGCATACTGATTTACTGGCTTCAAGACTTGGTTCTTTTCCACATGTGATAATTAACTTCCTCTACTCGATTGATTCTAAGACTTTTTCTGATAATAAATTGTTTTTTATCGGATGTGCTTATCTGTACGAATTATAAAATACTGAAATTTTAAATTTAATTGATGGATATTGAACCATTACATATTAGAATTTAAATAGTTTTGCCGATATTTTTTAACAAATAAAACAAAAAAAGATGATAACTTTTATCTTGATGCTTATCGTGTTTGTCTTGGGTTACCTGGCTATTGCCATGGAAGAGCCTTTAAAGGTAGATAAAGCAGCTTCTGCCCTGTTGTTGGGGGTAGTCATTTGGGTCGTTTATATCCTTGGCCTTCCTGGTATTCTTAATCTGGGATTCAGCCCTTCGTGGGAGCATTTTCTGAAAAGTACGGATCTGGCTACCTTTAAGCA
>CAYYOW010000086.1:0-9304 GCA_964473395.1 uncultured Lentimicrobiaceae bacterium
CTTTCAACTCTTGCAGAAGCAGGAAATCCGTTACTCGTTGATTCGGTACCGCCAAAGGCATAAGAACGGTCGGCCGGTGCGCGATGTCCTTTACTTGCCCTGGCAAAAACAGCCGAATTCTCATTAAATTCGTAGTTGGCACCCACAGACCATGACAATGCACCGTAGCTGAACTTAACGGGAATAAATTGACCGTTACCATACTGAACATTTGTTTCTGCCGGAGAGATGACACCATCATGATTCATATCATAAGAATATTTTGAAGTTTTTTCGGTGTAACCATAGGTTTTGCCCATATCATAACGCAATCCGGCATTCACTGTTAACTGACCAATATCCCATTCATCGTTGAGGTATAAGGCGTTAATACGGGTTAAAGCATAATAGTCGCGGAAAAGTGATCCGTATTGTGTATAGCCATCTGTTGTGAGCGATTGCCCAGTAGCATCATTAACGAGATTAAGTTTCCGGGTATTATCTGAAATATCAACCAACATATTATGCCACCACCATTTTGAAGACACTTTGTTGGTTGAGAAATACCAACCGGCTGTCAGCGTGTTGTTTTTAAACTGTTTTGTCAATTTATAATCATTTACAAACTGTTCCAGAGGAAGATCAACAGCCCACCAGCCATAAACTCCAACCAATCCATTTCCATTGAGCGTACTCATATTATTGATAGGTTGCCCAGCTTTATATCCATCTGCATAAGCATAGTGATATTTTGTCAATCCTCTTTTTGCTGCATAATCAGAAGCCGTAAAAGGGCCATCAACTGCAAAAATAGAATTGAATTTCTCCTTAATTATTGATTTCTGGAAATTATCTTTGATACTCCAATTATTTCCCAAATCCATGAAAAATTCACCGCCATAAGAAAAGACAATGGGGTGCATTCCATCGGCAAGGTTTTTATTTACCTCTGTTCCGGATGGAGTAACAGCGTGGAGCCTCATCAGATCCAGACTTTTCATGGTACCGTAATTAGGATTAAATCCGGGGATGCCTCTGGCAGGGTCTCCCTGCAAAGGAATGGGAAGATAAGCGATATTTCTGTCGTTGAGGTATTTCGCTCTCAACCGAAAATATCCTTTCTTAAAGAGGTAAGTTACATTTGCTTTAATTTGGCCACCATTATTTGCCGTATAACCAGGTGAGCGAATACCATCGTCAGCACGGTAAAAACCACCAATATGATAACGAATATTCTTCGAGGCAGGTCCGCCTATATCAAAGCCTGTACGCGAATGCATGTAAGTTAACCCTACGGTTTGTATAAAAGAACCTTTAGTAGTCTCACCACCGGTTTTGGAAATAAAGTTGATAATTCCACCGGGAGCATTACTTGTAAGAATGGAGGCCGAACCACCTCTTACTGCCTCAACTCTGGCAACATTCTGGTCAACACGCACAAAGATATCCGTGTTTCCAAACATCAGGTCACCATATTCAAAAACAGGTATTCCATCTTCCTGAAGTTGGACATAACGTAATCCTCCGGAGCTAGGCAGCCCGCGGGCAAAAACATTTGCATTACCTTCGCCTCCGGAGCTTTCCACATAGAAACCCGGTACCGATTTAATAAGGTCAGCAGCACTACGGGGGGCAACTTCAGCAATTTTTTTTGCCGAAATAGTTGTGATTGCCACACTAGATTGTAACTTGGTCTTTTTGTTTTGTACCCCGGTAACAACAACCTGGTCAAGAGAAAGCAAGTCTTCATGTAAAACAAAATTTTTGGATACCTTCGCCCCATTGGTAATATTAAAAGAGTATTCAATGGGCTTGAATCCGATGAAGGAAATTCGCAGGGAATTTTTCCCTGCAGGAACCTGTAGAGAATAACTTCCATTAGCATCGGAAGTTGTTCCCGTGGTTGTCCCCTGAAGTAAAACGGTAACACCTACAGCAGGCTTTCCGTTTTCCTGGGTGATGGTACCTTTAACAGTACCCTGAGCCATTAACCCAACAGAAAAAGTCAGGGTCAGCATCACCATAACAATACGTACGATCTTTTTCATAACAAGTGTTTTTTATTAAATTAATATTGAATGAATGGTTAAAACTAAATCATTAATTGCCTGAAAAAGAAGGCTATTCATCCTCTTTTTAACGCACACGTGAACACACACCTGAATTGTTTATAAATAGACCCATTCTGTTAATAACTTTTTTATTAACCTGTTTTGCCGTTAATGATTTTTTACAAGTAGATATTCTTTATTTTAGCCAACAATATAATTCCAACATGACAAACAGGAAAAAAAGGGTTACCTTAAAGGACATTGCCAACCAAATAGGTGTTTCTCATACAACCGTCTCACGTGCACTCCGAAATCATCCCGACATCAGTCCCGACAGGAAAGAGCAGATAAGGAATTTAGCAAAAAGCATGCACTACAACCCAAATGCTTTTGCGCTTAGCCTACGTAACTCCTACAGTAAGCTTATAGGCCTGATTATCCCCGAAATCACCTTATATGCGTTTCCTTCGATGGTAAAAGGTGTTTCGGAATTTTGTTATAATGCTGGTTATAATGTCATCATCCTTTCCTCAAACGAATCATACGAAAGAGAAGTCCAAAATACCGAACTAATGTTATCAAGTCAGGTTGATGGTCTGTTGGTAGTTATTTCCAAGGAGACACAAAAATATGATCATTTTGAACTGCTCGAAGAAGAAGGAATTCCGATTGTTTTTCTTGACAGGGTCTGTAAAAACTATGGAAAATCAAAAGTAATGATTGATGGTGTCAGGGCAGCCTATACAGCTACAAAGCACCTAGTTGAAATTGGACGGAAACAGTTAGCTTATTTCGGCGGAAACCCCTCCTTATTTATTACCAAACAGCGTCTTACCGGGTTTAGGAAGGCGCTCCACGACTACAATATGAAGGAGCATTCTATCATCTTTGCCGATGATGCGGAAGATGCCCGACACAAAACATTTGACCTTTTTAGCAAAAAAGAGGTCCCGGATGGGATTATGAGTATCAGCGACGAGGTTCTGACCGGAATAATACCTTCTTTGCAGGAACTTAATATTCGTATTCCGGAACAAGTGGCAATTATCAGTTTTAGCGATGGACCTATATCTCTGATGTATAAACCGGCTATTTCCATTATAAGTCATCCTCTTTCACGCGTGGGGCAGGTTGCAGTTGATCTGTTAATTCAGCGCATAGAAAATCCGGAAGGAAAATATCAGCAAATACGCATTGTCAATACAGAACTAATCATTCGGGGGAGCACAGTGAAACTTGAAGGATAAAGTTCATACCTGTATTATGCCGGAGCCTTTAACCAGGAAGACACATTCATTTCCGGGTTAATACCCGAAGGTTCCGTATTCTGAACAGATGGTCAGCTGCCCGGTATCAGAAGCCTCTACCCTGCCAACAATTTTAGCTTCCACATTAAAACTTTGTGAGATTTTAATCAGTGCACCGGCAATATTTTCCGGTACGTACAGCTCCATGCGATGCCCCATGTTGAAAACCTGATACATCTCTTTCCACGGTGTACCGGATTGATGATGAATCATATCGAAAAGCGGAGGCACCGGAAAAAGATTATCTTTGATAACGTGCAGTTTGTCAATAAAATGCAGAACTTTTGTCTGTGCGCCGCCACTGCAATGAATCATACCGTGAATTTGTTTTTTATATTCTTTGAGCATGGCCTTTATCACGGGAGCATAAGTGCGGGTGGGCGACAATACCAGTTTTCCCACATCGATACCCGGCACCGGCGAAGGACCGGTAAGTTTCAGTTTTCCCGAATAAACAAGTTTGTCCGGTACATGCGGGTCATAACTTTCAGGAAAGGCTCTGGCCAGGGCATGTTCAAAGACATCGTGACGGGCGGAAGTAAGGCCGTTACTACCTGTGCCACCGTTATAATTTTCTTCGTAAGAAGCCTGTCCGTAAGACGACAACCCTACAATGACATCACCAGACTGAATGTGGTTTTCAATAATTTCGGAACGTGGAATGCGAGCGGTAACGGTGGAATCCACGATCACCGTGCGAACCAGATCACCCACATCGGCAGTTTCGCCCCCGGTCAGATGAATTTCTACACCCCACCGGCGCATCTTTTCCAGAAATTTTTCCGTTCCGTGAATGAGGGCTGCAATAACCTCACCTGGAATCAGGTTTTTGTTCCGACCAATGGTGGATGAAAGCAAAATATTATCCGTAACACCTACACAAAGCAAATCATCGGTATTCATAACAACAGCATCTTGTGCAATACCTTCCCAGACACTCAGGTCTCCGGTCTTTTTCCAGTACATGTATGCCAGTGCTGATTTGGTTCCGGCTCCATCGGCATGCATGACGTTACAATAGGCTTCATCGCCACCGAGAATATCCGGAATAACTTTACAAAAAGCATTGGGATACAGACCTTTGTCAAGATTTTTAATGGCGGCGTGGACATCTTCTTTTGAAGAAGATACACCTCTGCCTTCGTAACGCGACTGTTCCGGAATCTTATTTTTCATCGAAGATAAGTTCGTGTTTCTGAGTGTTAAAATGATATTTTCCAAATTTACGCAGGATGTAATCGCCAAAGACGATACCGAAATTCAGCTGGTAGTTGACAATCACTCTTACATTCCGAACTGTTTTGTTGGCAATTCTAATCTGGTCAAAATGTATTACCGCATGGTTGGCAATGGTATTATTTTTCAGGACTTCTTCTACATTTCCTTCGAAATTCTCTTTACTGATAACGCCATCACCGAGAAGTTGGAGTGCCTTTTTCAGCGAAACCATACCACTACTGTTCCGGTCATAAACAAACGGTTCGGCATAACCATTAATAAGACAATTTGTTATGTACAATCCCGACTTCTTATCTGCGGTAAAAGGCGCCGTGTTTTCGTTAGGATTGATAGCAATTCGTATGGTGTTGGTGTCGATGGCCACATTGGTTGACTTAGGCACAAAATCTTTGCGAAGTACCCTGAATTCTGTTCGCCGGTTGAGGGCGAAGGCTGCTTCTTTTTCAGCTTTACCAGAGAGGGAATTAATAAAGGCATCATCAAGTGTGGTGCCTTTTTTGAAGAGGAAACCATCTTTCACAATATCTTTTTGCAGCATACGGGGCACTCTTTCGCCGTAACCTTTGGCCACAAGGCGCCTGGGATCTATTCCGCGCATAATAAGGTAGTTAACAACCGAACGGGCACGTTTTAGCGACAATACATCGTTGTACTCTTTGGTATCACGCGAATCGGTATGCGAACCCAACTCAATGATCAGGTTCGGATTTTCCCGTAAGGTCCGGATGAGCCCTTGCAGTGAATCCTGATATTGTGGTTTCAGGTTCCATTTGTTCAGGTCGTAAAGAATATCGGGTAGTACGATAGGCTTCTTCGAAATAGGTTTCAGAACGATATCTTTTTTGAAATCTTTGCTAAATTCCACTCCTGCCGTGGTAAACCTCCCTATATTATTAAAATAGTTACCCTTACTCACTTTTACTGCATAAGTGGTGTTGGGTTTTATCTGGCTTTTGCCAAAAGAGTAGAACCCCTTATTGTTGGTAATGGTTTTCACGGTGAGGCCGTGTGAGCCAACCAGCTGAACCGTTGCATTGGGAACGCCAAACAACGTACGGTTGTCGGAGACCGTTCCCGAAAGGGTAAATTCCAGTGGCGGTTGAATGAAGTAGTAGATGTCTTCTTTGCCACGACCACCTTTGCGGTTAGAGCTTAGATAGCCCCACGCTTCGGTTGGGTGAAAAATGATGCCGAAATCGTCGTGCGTTGAGTTGATGGGATATTTAAGGTTAACAGGTTTTCCCCAATGTCCGGAGGAATCGATTTTGCTGACAAAGATATCCAGTCCGCCCATGCCGCCATGACCATTGGAAGCGAAATAAAGAGCTGTATCGCCACGTAGGAAGGGAAACATTTCGTCGCCTTTGGTATTAATATTTGGGCCCAGGTTAACAGGGTGTCCGAAAGGGACATTTTTGCTGGTACGCACGGACACCCAAAGATCTTTCCCCCCGGCACCGCCTTTGCGGTCGGAAGAGAAGTAGAGTGTCAGGCCATCGCTGCTGAGCGTGGGCTGTCCAACAGTCTGCGTGCTATCCACCCCACGGATGACAAGTCTGTGTGCCTGCCCCCAGATACGGCCGATTCGCCGTGACACGTAAATCTGGCAACCGGTTTTTTTATCCGGAATTTGTGGGCAGCGGGTAAAATAAAGTGTGTTGAAACGGCTGTTGGCTTGTGCGGCTCCTTCGTTTGTCGCGGTATTGATGTGCTTGTCTTTATCCAGGAGAACGGGCGTACTCCATTCGCCTTTGCGATCCTGACGTGCGATAAAAAGGTCACTAAAGTTCTGTCCTGTCCATTTGTCCGTCGCTTTCCCGATGACACCTTCACGAGTAGAAGTAAATACCAGCTCGTTGTAATTGTCTGAAATAAAAGCCGGTGCAAAATCTGCTTCACGTGAGTTGAGCCTCTTCACATCAGTTACTTTATATTTTGAAGGGTTGTTTATCCAGCTCTGAATTTTTGCAGTTGATTCGACTCCCAGCCTTCCACGTGGGTCGCCGGGGACAGCTTCAGCATAAGCTTTGTATTGTGCAATGGCTTCATCGTATTTTCCGTCAATTTTCAGTACATCAGCGAGATGCAGCAGGACCTTGGGATGATTTTTTGCCCAGCCAAAACGTACCAGCCTACGGTAAGCTCCTTCTGCACGGCGATAATTTTCGGTATAATAATAACAATCGGCCAGCCTGTAAATAATACGGTTTTTCTCTTCCCGGTTGTTTTTAACTTTTGTAAATGCTTTTTTGTACTTGTCAATAGCGGCATAATATTGCTGTCGTGCAAATAGTTCGTCAGCAGCATGAGCGGGGCTTTTCTTCTGGGCAACAGAAATCAACGGTAACAGTGCCACCAGAATAAATAGAAAATATTTGCTGCGTGGTGTTTTCATAGATTTATTTTTCCTGCCCTGCGTTTCTCCAATCTATTTTATATTTCACCTTTTATTTTTTTCTTTATATCTTTTGGCTCTCCCCACCAGCCAAATCCGGCGGCTATCGGAATAGCATTGATGGATTATCTTTTTGTACTGACTGTTTTTTCTGCCGGTTCAATCTTAATTTCATTTTTTAAAACTTCATCCAAATCCGGGGTCTCCGTTTTAACCTTTTTCTTTGCTTGCCTTACCGGTTTTGTTCCAGACGTTGTCCCAGCCTTTGTTCCAGATTTTGTTTTGGCCTTTGGTTTAGTATTTGGTTTGGTCTTTCCAGCGGTACTAATCTTCTTTTTTTGAGTTTTTTTGGGGCTTACTGTCTCTTTCTTTTTCACTGGCTTCGCCTGTGAGGTTTTCGAAGCAGCTTTTGGTTTTAGCTTTTTAGGAGAAGAAGTTGCCGTTTTCGGTTTTGCACGTGCTTTTGGTTTCGGCTCAGGTTTTATCTCTTCTGCATCGCCTTCTGACACTTCATCCGGCTGTTCATCACTTGCTCCATCCTCCTCTTTTTGCTTCATGTAATCTTCCCGCTTTTTTTCACGGTCAATACGATTTGCCTCCCTGTTAATTTCTGTTTTCACATCCTCCGTAGCCCGTTTTATCTCATTAATAAATTTCCCCAGACCACGTGCTAACTCCGGAATCTTTCCAGGGCCAAACACCAGGAAGATGGCTAACACAATCAGGAAAACCTCTCCCGTCCCTAAATCAAAAAATAGTAAAATCACTGCTTTAAAATTTTGTACTGAGCAAAAGTAAAAAAAATCCCTATGAGCCGGAGTTTATTCTTGTAAAGTTGTTTTTGACTTCTTCGGTTTTACCGGCAAGCCACCGTGGAAAATTTCTTTTTTCTGTATGTTTCCCAGGGAATCATATGTCATCCACACCCCTTCCTGTAAAGCATTTTTATACTGACCCTGCATGAGCAGTTTTCCGTTTATATCAAAAACGCGAAAAGCTCCTTGCAAGGTGTCGTTCACATAAAATCCCGAGGTGGAGACTTTTCCATTGGGAAAGTATTTTATCCAGCGACCATTTTTGCGGCCGTTTTTGAAATCAGTCAGCTCGGAAGGTTTGCCTGAATTGGCATAATAAATGATAGTTAAGCCATCCTTTACACCATCTTTAAAATTCTCTTCCAACGCCAACTTTCCGTCCACATCGCTGAAATAGAGCCAGGTACTATCCTTTTTACGGTTGATAAATTTTCCTTCTGCCATCGGTTTACCGCTAAGTTGAAACGATTTTACGTGTGCCACATGGCTACCATCCGTATAAACCATTTTAGCCTTGATCATGCCGGCAGGATAAAAATAGATGAAAGTACCAAAAGGTTTACCATCGTGGAATTGTCCGCGATAACGAATATCCCCGTTGCTGTATGTTCCGACCCATTTTCCCTGCCGCAATCCTCTGGTATCTGTCCGGTTTTGGCCCATGGCCCATGGCAATAAAGCCATCGAAAAAAACAGCATGAATAACAGTTTCTTCATTTTTTGGTACGGCTTGATTAAATGTTTTAATTTTATCGCCTTACAAAGGTAACATCAATTGAACGAATATTCTTCAAAATTATTGGAATCGGCGGTGAAAGAATTATCACGGCTTCCGGGCATTGGCAAACGGACGGCTCTTCGGTTGGCTTTGCATCTGCTTCGGGAAGATACTTCGGCGACACAACATTTGGCCGAAGCATTGGTGAAAATGCGGGAAGAAATCATGTTTTGCAAGCGATGCAACAACATTTCCGATACAGAATATTGTGAGATATGTAGCAATCCCAAACGCGATGAGCAGACGATTTGCGTGGTGGAAGATACCCGCGATGTGCTGGCCGTGGAAAACACATCCCAATTCAGCGGACTATATCATGTGCTGGGAGGCATCATTAATCCCATGGAAGGCATCGGACCCAACGATCTAAACCTGACGCATCTTGTGGAACGCCTTCGCACAGAAAATATTAAAGAAATCATCCTGGCATTACCTGCTACCGTGGAAGGCGACACTACCGGATATTACATTTATAAGTTACTTTCGCCGTTTGAGCTGCGCATCACGACTATTTCGCGGGGTGTGGCCGTAGGAAACGAGCTGGAATACACCGATGAAATCACCCTGGGGCGTTCTATTCTGAACCGGCTTCCTTTTGAGGAATCGAACCGGCGGTAAACTTATTCTTTCTCTATCTCGACTGGCGCGCGAATGTTTCCGTGCCATGATTGGCAACCAGAAAACTTTATTCTTCGTCGATGGTAGTTTTATAAATCACCCCGCGTTCGGTTAGTCCGGAA
>CAYYOW010000087.1:0-9209 GCA_964473395.1 uncultured Lentimicrobiaceae bacterium
GGTGCAGAAAGGCCTTACATCTACACACTCTTCAAAAAAACAAGCTAATAACCTGCCATCACCTTGTCAGTAGTATAAAACGATGAAAAAGGCTTACACTTTTTCTATTTTTTTTTGTTAGCCCATTTTATTTGCTTCGATTCCAAAAATTATAACTACTTTTGTCAGATAGTAACAAAGGGTGCCAATAAACGGCTGAGATCATACCATTTGAACCTGGGCAGGTAATGCTGCCAAGGGATGTGTTTCCAACGTTTGTGCTTCCGCAAATATATTGAAATGAATATTTACTTTAACAGCAAACCTATTGCTATTGAGGACAATATCTGCTTACATGCGTTATTGACTTCAAAAGATCTTGATACAAAAAAGGGAATTGCAGTGGCTGTAAACAATACCGTGGTAGGAAAACAAGACTGGAGATCCCATATATTAAAGGAGGATGACAACGTACTTGTTATATCAGCTACAAAAGGAGGTTGACCTGTTATCTTGTTTGAAAACATTTTTTAATAATCTTTAATATCATACTACATTGAAAGAAAACATTACTCAGGAAGGATTTCCTAATTCAAGAAAGATATATGTGAAAGGTAAAATTCACAACATTAAGGTTGCTATGCGTGAGATTTCTCTTACAGATACAATAGATAAAGATGGCAACACTATTCACAACCTTCCGGTAGCGGTGTACGACACTTCCGGCCCGTTTACTGATGAAGCAATTGAGGTTGATATTGAAAAAGGACTCCCTGAATTACGCCGGAAATGGGTTCTTGACAGAGGCGATGTTGACGTCTTAGACGGGCTTTCTTCTGAATACGGCAACAAACGTCAAGCTGACAAATCTCTTGACGACCTCCGTTTTAAGCATGTAAACACCAGACCTTTAAAAGCAAAAGAAGGAAAACACATTTCCCAGTATTACTATGCCCTACAAGGCATAATAACACCCGAAATGGAATATATAGCTATTCGCGAAAACCAACGTATTGATGAGCTAAAAGAGAAGTTCTCCCAGCATGAAGGTTGTCCAATGGGAGCACATATTCCACAAACACATATTACCCCTGAATTTGTTCGTGATGAGGTGGCTGCAGGAAGAGCAATTATCCCTGCAAACATAAACCACCCGGAATCCGAGCCAATGATTATCGGCCGCAATTTTCTTGTTAAGATAAATGCAAACATCGGGAACTCTCCAACTACTTCCAGCATTGAGGAAGAAGTTGAAAAGGCAGTATGGGCTTTCCGCTGGGGAGCAGATACCATCATGGACCTTTCTACAGGTGCAAATATTCACGAAACCCGTGAATGGATTATTCGGAATAGTCCGGTGCCCGTTGGCACCGTGCCGTTATACCAGACGTTGGAAAAAGTAAATGGTAAGGTGGAAGACCTGAACTGGGAAATTTATAAAGACACGCTTATCGAGCAATGTGAGCAAGGGGTAGATTATTTTACCATTCATGCGGGACTGTTGTGGAAGCATATACCACAAACCATACACCGTACAACCGGTATTGTTTCGCGTGGAGGTTCTATCATGGCAAAATGGATATTACAACACCATCAGGAAAGTTTCTTATATACACATTTTGAAGATATATGCAAGATACTGGCAGCTTATGATGTCGGGGTATCTCTTGGCGATGGTTTACGTCCGGGTTCGCTGGCAGATGCCAATGACAAAGCTCAATTCGGAGAGTTGGAAGCCCTTGGCGAACTTACCAAAATTGCACGCAGGCATTATGTTCAGATAATTATTGAAGGCCCGGGACATATTCCTATGCATATGGTGAAGGAAAACATAGATAAGCAACTGGAATATTGCGATGATGCGCCATTTTACACATTAGGACCTTTGGTTTCAGATATCGCTCCGGGATACGATCATATTACTTCGGCTATCGGAGGGGCTATGATTGCGTGGTACGGAACAGCTATGCTCTGTTATGTTACACAAAAAGAGCATTTAGGGTTACCTGATAAAAATGATGTGAAAGAAGGGGTGATCACATTTAAATTAGCAGCCCATGCTGCCGACCTGGCAAAAGGTTTCCCGGGTGCCCAGTATAGGGATAATGCCATGAGTAAGGCAAGGTTTGAGTTCAGATGGAAAGATCAGTTTTCGCTTGCATTAGATAGTGAGAAAGCAATGCAGTTTCATGATGAAACCTTGCCTGACGAGGGGTATAAGTCAACCCATTTCTGTTCGATGTGTGGCGAGAACTTCTGCTCAATGCGTGCATCTATGGAAGTACGTGAACTTGCAGCAAAATCAAGTAAAATGGCAGATGAATTTAAACAAATGGGTAACGAGATTTATTTATAACCGGCATACAATTGTATTATGAAGTTGATGCTTTTATCCTATCCTGAATTTTTTGCCGGCGAGAGCGATATTCTACGCTCTTTGATGGATAAATATGAGTTTACTTTTCACCTGAGGAAACCCAATGCATCGAATCGGGACTATGATATATTTATGCAAAGTATTCCCAAAGAGTTTCATAACAGGATTGTTTTGCACGATGCTTATCGTTTGCAGCAAAAATATCAGGTTAAAGGACTTCATTTTTCAACGATGAACAGAAGTATTGCCGGAAAGATAAAAATACGTGGAACAAAAAGCACTTCCTGCCATTCGGTGGCCGAAGCAAGAGCACAGGATGGCATCTTCGATTATCTGTTTTTAAGTCCGGTGTTTAAAAGTATTTCAAAACCGGAATATGCCGGCAACTTAGATATGCAGGAAGTTAAAGCCTGTTTGTCAGAACAACGGAAAACGCAGATAATTGCTCTGGGCGGTGTTGATGAAACAAAAATTCAGGAACTAAAAAACGATATGTTTGATGGTGTTGCCGTACTCGGTGCAGTTTGGACAAACAACCCCGAAGTAAATAATGTAACGATCGAAAATAATTTAAACAAGATTTATAAGTGCATGGATTCAGACCATATTGCTTAAGTATTGCTGGCTTCGATCCCAGTGGCGGTGCCGGAATTATTGCAGACACCAAGGTCTTCGAATGCCTGAAAACCTATGGTTTGGGGGTTGTTTCGGCACTAACCTATCAGAATGACGCTGAATTTAAAGGCATACGCTGGTGTGGCTTTAGTGAGATTAAAAAGCAGATAATGCCGCTGAAAAATTATCCTGTAAAAGTTGTAAAGATCGGACTCATTGAAAGTTTGGATCAGCTGGCACAAACTACAGACTTACTAAAAAATATATTTCCGGGAATTTTTATTATCTGGGATCCAATAATTAAAGCTTCTGCCGGATTCGGTTTTCATAACGATATTTCTCTTCCCAAAAGGATAATAGAAAATATCGATCTGATTACACCAAATTTTGAAGAATACACACAATTAATACCGGAAGTAAAAAAAGAGTTGCACTGTGCTGTATTGTTAAAAGGGGGGCACCGGAAAGAGAAAGCAGGTGTCGATACTTTGTTTTATGAGAATAAAAGCTTCGATATTGAGGGCGAGCCGTTTAAAGACAAGAAAGACAAACATGGTACAGGCTGTGTGTTATCCTCAGCTATTGCAGCTTACCTGGCAAAAGGAGAACCCTTAACCAGTGCTTGTACAAAGGCAAAACTATATGTGGAAAGGTTTATTAAGTCAAACAATACTAAACTCGGCTATCACTTATGAATAAGATAATAGAGGATTTACAATATATTACAAGGGACTCTGACCAATATACCCATGCGGAACAGGCAAAATTGATGTTTGAAAATGGTATAAAATGGGTACAGATAAGAATGAAGAACAGCCCTGACAGTGAAATTCTTGCCCAATCGGAAGAGGCGCTGTCGTATGCAATAAAGAATAATGGGACATTGATTATCAATGATTCGATTGAAATTGCAAAACGAATAAATGCACATGGCGTTCATCTGGGACTGGTGGATACCCCTATTAATGAGGCGCGCAATTACCTCGGTGATGATTTTATTATTGGAGGCACAGCCAATACACTAAACGATATCCTGATACAAGTTTTAAGAGGGGCCGATTATATTGGGTTCGGGCCATTCAGGTTTACAACAACCAAAAAGAAACTGAGTCCGATAATCGGATTAAACGGATACAGTCAGATATATAAGGCATTGAAAGACCTGCAAATAGAGATACCCATTGTTGCTGTGGGCGGAGTTACCAGAGAAGATATACAGGCAATAAAAGAATCCGGCTTGTTTGGAGTAGCCATCTCCGAAGCATTGTTACAGCCATGGCTGGTTAAAGAATCAGGAAAAGTTTAAAAACATAACAATATGCAGAATTTAGCATTAGGAGACAAAATATTTAAATCGAGATTGTTCATCGGGACCGGTAAATTCAGCTCAAACAAGCTGATGGGACAAGCCGTCAGAGCGTCCGGTTCCGAACTTGTTACGGTGGCTTTAAAACGGGTAAACATTACCGATAAAGGCGATGACATGTTGAAGCACCTTGCAATACCCGGGGTTAATCTGCTACCCAACACATCAGGGGTCAGAACAGCAAAAGAAGCTGTTTTTGCTGCTCAGCTTGCCCGTGAAGCACTGGAGACAAATTGGTTGAAACTGGAAATTCATCCCGATCCAAAATATTTACTGCCCGACGGTGAAGAGACCCTCGCTGCGGTAAAACAACTTGTTAAACTTGGATTTAAGGTATTGCCCTACGTTCAGGCCGATCCGGTTTTGTGTAAAAAGCTAGAGGAGGCAGGAGCAGCAGCCGTTATGCCTCTTGGCTCGCCAATAGGTTCAAATAACGGATTACGCACTCTGGATTTCTTAAAAATAATAATTGAACAGAGCAATGTGCCGGTTGTTGTGGATGCCGGAATAGGATCTCCTTCGCATGCTGCCCTGGCAATGGAAATTGGTGCAGATGCTGTATTGGTAAATACGGCAATTGCAGTATCACCGGATCCGGTTCAGATGGCGCGGGCTTTCAGGCTGGCAGTAGAAGCCGGAAGACTGGCCTTCGAAGCTAAACTTGCCGGAAAGAGTATTGAGGCCCTTGCCAGCAGCCCGCTTACTTCCTTTTTAGATGAATTGGAATAGTACCCAAAATATTATAATTAAAGAATGAATTTCTACGACAAAATACAAAAGTATAACTGGGAAAAAGTATCGGAACAGATTTATACGAAGACCGATACCGATGTAAAAATCGCTTTAGCAAAAGATAAGCTGGAGCTATCGGATTTCCAGGCATTGATTTCACCTGCCGCACTGCCATACCTTGAGCTTATGGCGCAAAAAAGTATGCAGCTTACCCAAAAACGTTTTGGTAAAACCATACAATTTTTTATCCCGTTATATCTTTCCAATGCATGTACAAATACCTGTGTCTATTGCGGATTTAATCACAACAATAACTTCGACAGAAAAATCCTCACAAAAGAAGAGGTGATTGAAGAAGCAAAAAAAATCAGCGATTTGGGATTTGAGCATATTTTACTGGTTACAGGCGAAGACAACCATCGATGCGGCGTATCGTATATCGGGGAAATGATGCAGGTGGTAAAAGAATATTTTTCACTGGTCTCTATAGAGGTGCAGCCATTAAAAACCGAAGAGTATAAAGAGTTGGGTAAGCACGGACTCAACACAGTTTATGTTTATCAGGAGACTTATAACGAAACAAATTACAAAAAGTACCATCCAACCGGCAAAAAATCAAATTATCGCTACCGCTTAGAAACTCCCGAGAGGCTGGGTGAAGCCGGGGTGCATAAAATTGGGTTGGGTTGTTTGCTGGGGTTGGAAGACTGGCGTGTAGACTCTTTTTTTACCGCCCTGCACTTACAATTTTTAGAGAAAACTTATTGGCAAACAAAGTATTCGATATCCTTCCCCAGACTTCGTCCACATGCCGGAAAATATCAGCCTAACCATACGACAAGCCAAAAAGACCTGTTGCAATTAATTTGTGCTTACCGTTTGTTCAACGAACAAGTCGAAATTTCACTTACTACCCGCGAAAGCCCCGCCTTCAGGGATAATATGCTAAAGCTGGGTGCAACCACATTTAGCGCAGGTTCTAAAACCAATCCGGGAGGCTATTCAGGCGGAGATGAATCGTTGGAACAATTCTCTGTGAACGATGACAGAAGCCCTCAGGAAATAGCTGATATGATAAAGAGAAACGGTTATGAAGTAGTATGGAAAGACTGGGATAGTTTTATGCAGTTATAGTATCTGTTAATCCAAAACTATGATACAATAAAACTTGTTGACATTTTTATTCGGCTTTCGTCTCGAGAGCACGCATCTGTGTGATGAACCATATTATTTACCCGGCATCGGAGTTATTCTCCCCCATTAATTTTTTTCCTACTTTTACGCATAATGTTTTATACATATGACGTCAGGTGGCCAGGATAATGGTTTTTGGTGTAAGGTATCGGACAGACAACCGTCAAAACCATATTGGCTTTAGTTTAGCAATACCGAACCTCTACAGATCAAAATATAGTCATTGATAAGATAATTTACTGAAGAATACAATCTTAATATACTCTTATGCCAAATAAGATTTCAATAAGTACTTCGCACAACGGCCCATTGGTCGTCAGAAATATTGAAAACCTGACCGAAGGAAACGGAAATATGTATTCCGTAAGAAAGAAAACCGATGCCCTTTGCCGCTGTGGAGAATCCAAACACAAACCGTTTTGCGATGGAACCCATGGTAAGATTGGATGGACAGATGAGAAACAGGAAGACAGACAACCCAGGAAAAAAGATAGATATCAGGGCAAAAAGATAACCATCCATGATAATCGCGGGATCTGTGCACACGTGGGATTCTGCACGGCAGGTTTGCCAAAAGTTTTCCGGATGGATGTAGAGCCCTGGATTAATCCCGATGCCGAAACCGCAGAAAAAATCATCGAGACCATAAAAAAATGTCCTTCCGGTGCCCTGAGTTATTCCATCGATGGCGTTTTATACAATAAGTTTACCGAACAACCGGAAATTAAAGTGACCGAAGATGGTCCCTATTTTGTCAAAGGTTCCGTTGAATTACACGACAAAGACCATCCCGAATCGGAAGAGCATTTCGCTTTGTGCCGGTGCGGGAAATCAAAAAATAAACCTTTCTGCGATGGACAACATTGGTATTCACAATTCCGGGATGCCGGGATGGCAAAGCCTATCGGATTAAACAGTGATACCAAAGTAGCTAACATTCAGAAGCTCGCTGAAAGCGGAAAGAGTGAAAACTCGGCCATGCGCACCCTGCGGACTTTCCCCGGCTTTGAAACATTGGTTTTTAAGGGCGCCCAGCTACACAAAATGCCCATGAACGAAGAAGTCAAGGTAAACACCAAAACCATCATTGGGAAAACCGCCAAAAAGCCGCTTGAAATAGATATGCCGTTTTATGTCTCGCACATGTCTTTTGGCGCGCTTTCGCGGGAAGCAAAGATAGCCCTGGCAAAAGGCTCCAGCCTTGTCGGCACAGCCATGTGCTCCGGCGAAGGCGGCATGCTCCCCGACGAACGCCGGGCGGCAACAAAATACATTTATGAGTTGGGGACGGCTGCTTTTTCGCACATCGACAGCGCTATGATGCAAGCTGATGCCGTGGAAATAAAAATCGGCCAGGGCGTAAAACCCGGATTGGGAGGGCACCTGCCGGCACATAAGGTAACGGAAGAAATTGCAAAAATAAGAGGCTTAAAACCAGGCGAAGCTTCCGTTTCACCGGGAAGACTTTCCGGCGTTAACAATTTGGAAGATTTGCAAAAGATGGTCGCACATATTAAAGAAATTACCGGAGGGAGACCGGTCGGACTGAAATTTGCTTCCGGACATATCGAAGAAGATTTGGCATTTGCCCTGAAGGCAGAACCGGATTTTATCACCATCGACTGTCGGGGTGGGGCAACAGGTTCGTCGCCACGCTTTTTGAAAGACAATGTGGGCATACCACCCATTTTCGTCATTCGCAGAGCAAGGAAATATCTCGACAAAGTAAACAGCAGGATAACGTTTTGTATTACAGGTGGTTTCAGAGACAGCTCCGATATTGCCAAAGCGCTTGCACTCGGCGCCGATGCAGTTGCGCTGGCTACGGCTTCTATGATAGCCATCGGTTGTATTCAGGCTAAAGTTTGCCATACCGGAACCTGTCCGGTAGGCATTGCCACCCAGGACGAGCAGCTTCGCAAACTTTTCGATGAAGAGAAAGCACTGGCACAATTCAAAAACTTTTATACCGCCACCAACAAAGAACTCATGGTTTTTGCACGTACCAACGGGCTGAGCGATGTGCATAAGCTCAGCATAACGGATATAGTTACCGACAATAAAGTAGTGGCAGATTTTACAGATATTGAACACATTTAAATTGACATACATACCCTCGGACAGATTACCATTTTGGAAAGCAGAAAACAAGTGGAAAAGGAAGGCATGGTTTCCCGTGTTCGTTCCTACCGCACAAGCCTACCCACAACAGGAGTGTCCATTTTCAACACCTTTTTTAATCAACTATAAGTATGATGACACAACAGCATGAATTATCCACCAGCGAATTGGTAGGATTATTGGAAAACAACAACACAAAGATTATTGACATACGCTCCGTAGATGCTTACAACGGTTGGAAGCTGGATGGCGAAAGCCGTGGTGGCCATATCAAAGGGGCAAAATCTCTGCCGGAGAAATGGATGAAATACATGGACTGGATAGAGATTGTCCACGCCAAAGGCATTCTGCCGCAACACAAAATTGTGGTTTACGGCTCTTCCCGGAAAGCTGTGGAAAAGACTATCCGTCAGTTTCAAAAAGCCGGTTATCCCGATGTAAGTCTTTATCTTCATTTTACGGATGAGTGGACACAGGACAACAGCCTGCCAATGGAATATCTGCCCCGCTACAGGCATTTGGTTTCGGCGGAATGGGTGAAAACGCTCCTTTCGGGAAACAAGCCACAGGAATATGACAACGACAACTTTGTGATAGTTCATGCACATTACCGTAACCGCGACGCTTATCTTTCCGGACATATCCCTGGCGCCATCGACATGGATACGCTGGCGCTGGAAGCCCCCGAAACCTGGAACCGCCGCCCACCCGAAGAGCTAAAAGCCGCGCTGGAGCAACATGGCATCACCGCCGACACCACGGTGATTTTATACGGAAAGTTTATGCATCCCGACAACGCCAACGACTTCCCCGGTAGTGCGGCCG
>CAYYOW010000088.1:0-9166 GCA_964473395.1 uncultured Lentimicrobiaceae bacterium
ATAATCTTTCCTTGGACAATGCGAGTTGGAAAGATTATTATTAAATCGAAATTTATGTAAACTCTTTTATTGTAATCGTAATGAAAACAGCATTTTATTAAAATGAACATATAGAAATATAATACAAATCAATCACAATATTATGAATACAGCCATTCTTTTTGACACAATGTCCATACAACAATACGTGTTTGGCTCCAATAAATTGAAAGATAATCTTGGGGCATCCTACATTGTGGAACATATTTACGATTATCTGGTCAGAAAATCGGTATATCCTGAAGAAGAAATTGAAATAGGTTACATCGGTGGTGGGAATGCTCTGCTTTTTACCAAATCAGAAGCCAAAGCTAAAGAAATCATTCAGAATTATACAACAGAGTTGCTTTGGAAATACCCGGGCGTTTCAATTGCTGTAGCTATAAAAGAAGGTTTCGACAGAAAGAAATATAGCAGTGAAATTCAAATATTATTTGGGAAACTGACGGAAAATAAGGGCAAATTCCAACCAATTAATACGATTTCATCTCATGGTATTACAGCCACCTGCCAGTTCTCATCTTTATCAGTTGAAGTAATTAAGAATTATTCAAATAAAACTGAACTGATGTCTTCTTTCACTGCAACCAAACGAATCAACGAAGATGAAGCAAGAAATGAAGAAAAATCATTACTTAATAATAAAAATTTTGACAAACTTAAATTTCCTGATAAGTTGGAAGATCTTGGTCAAAGAAAGGGTGAAGATTCCCATATTGCAATCGTTCATATTGATGGTAATGGCTTTGGAAATATTTTCAGAGAATTGAATAGTATAGAGGAAACAAGTAATCTTTCAAGTAAGGTAAAGACCGTCGTAAGGGAAGCTTTCATTCATATACTCAGTGAATACGTTGTCAATAAGGATACAATTAAGTACCTTTTTGAAGAATACTTTATTAAAGGATATATACTTCCAATTCGTCCAATTATCTTAGGTGGAGACGATATAACTTTTGTTTGTCATGGCAAACTGGGAATATGGTTTGCCGAGCAATTTATGGAAAATTTCAATAACAATAATTTCATTGGCCACGATAGAAAAGAGCAAAAATTTAGTTCGTGTGCCGGGATAGCCATCGTCAAAACCAAATATCCTTTTTATAGAGCTTATCAGTTGGCGGAAGAGCTGTGCACATCGGCTAAAAACGCCAGAAAAAAATATATGGATACCCAACAAACAGAAAACGGCGGCAACTGGATCGATTTTCAATTGGCTTATAGTGGCTTAGGGAATACTCTGGAAGAAGTCCGGAAACTTCAATTTTTCAATATAAAAGGGAACAAACCTCTTTACAATCGTCCTTATAGACTGGAAAAAGTAGCTGGTAATATTTCTTTTGACCAGCTAAAAAAATATTCATTAACCCTGAAAGAGACTTTACCCAATGCTAAAATCAAGGATTTGCGTGAAATGCTCACCCGTGATGATGCTTCTTTTGAAGATTTTATGGAACATTTGAAGCATCAGCACAACGAATTTAAAATGAAATTCTTTAACCGGCAGAATGATCAAAAAAATAAATATCCATTCTTCGATATGATTGAATTGCTTGAAATCTATCCAACTAACCTAATAAATAAAAAATAAAATGGTACAACAGAATTATACGCTGCAAATTTCATTGCAATCCGACACGTTGATCGGATCTGCCGAAGGGTACGGGTCAATAATTGATAAGGATTCGGTTTTCGATGAAGTGGGTTTACCCAATATCCCAGGCAAAAGGATAAAAGGGATTCTCAGGGAACAAGCCGAATTATTGAAATCGTTTGGAAGGCTTAATTCAGTTGAAAAACTTTTCGGTGATATAGGGCTGACTGATAAGAATACTAAATATTTAGCAGTATCGAGCTCTGTTTTGCCGGATTACAGAGCAAATAAAACTTATCTGAAATATTTAATACAAGCGGGATTAATTTCCCGATCGGAGGTAATTGAATATTTTACTACTCTTCGTGTAATGACAAGAATTGATAAAAACGGTATTGCCGCCGATACTTCGCTAAGAACCTTCCGTGTGCTTAAAAAAGGATTCATTTTTACTGGAGAACTTTACTTTGATCCAAACCATCTAGGAAATTTTAAGAGCATTGCAGCACTTACCCGCCGTATTGGTTCAATGCGAAATCGTGGATTAGGACATATCCGGTGTCAGTTAATACTGCCCGCTGCCTCAAACGTTGAATCCGAAAAAAGCTTAGCAGAATGAAAAAGTTACATTATACCATAAACACGTTAGAACCGCTCATTATTACACAGCACTCCGACGACCCCAATATGTATGAAACCCTGCAATACATCCGTGGTACGGTGATACAAGGGATATTTGCCCAACGTTATCTGGAAAATACGACTGCCGATTCCGAATTTACCCGACTTATTGTTAGTGGAGATTGTATTTTTTCGAATACTTTTCCAATAGAAAAAGGAAAAACATTCGTCCCCGCTCCTATTGCATTGGTGCAAGAAAAGTACCATCCTGAGAAAGCATACAATCTTCTGGCTTCTTCTTTTCCTCCATCTGAGCAAACAAAAGGAATATCTTCGCTTGTAAATATTGAATCAAATCAGATTTCTCCTTTGACCATCCGAAAAGAAATCAGGCTGCATAACCAGATTGACAAAACTACGCGAATTTCTAAAGATGGAAAACTCTTTAATTATCAGTCGCTACCTGCAGGGGTAGTATTTAAAGGAACCATTACCTTAAAAGAGGATAGTGATGAAAATACCATTAAAAGCTTATTACCTTCAGGTACTTCTATTCGGATAGGTCGTTCGGCTACTTCCGAGTATGGGAAAGTATGTTTTGAATGGATTGATAGCATCGAAGATGAGAAAACATCAGAAACAGGACAAGTAATAATGACATTACTTTCTGATACAATCATTTATAACAATAATGGATTTTCAAGCCTTGCAACCGATGACCTCAACAATTACCTCAACGATTCAATAATTGAGAGGTCTATTTCACGCAAAATGCGTATTGAGGGTTTTTTGAATGTTTGGAAACTTCGCAAACCCTCGGAA
This sequence comes from uncultured Lentimicrobiaceae bacterium, assembly GCA_964473395.1. Classification (GTDB taxonomy): domain Bacteria; phylum Bacteroidota; class Bacteroidia; order Bacteroidales; family F082; genus Sulfidibacterium. The sequence continues at coordinate 3,077 of CAYYOW010000088.1, forward strand.
AATGTATTTGCCGCCGGTAGTTCTTTTTTACTTGATCAACGGCCTTTAAATTATGCTGAACTCACGAATTTGGGTTTAGGAGAAAGGACGCATGAAGGGTATGGCCAGGTTTCATTCACATTGTTAAATACAACTTCGAATATACTAAAATTTTGTGAGTGGAAAGAGCAAAAACTAGATAAACCATTATTTGCAATGCCAACACTTACGACTGATATCTGGGATTCGATCTGCTTGAAACGAGCAAAAGAAGAAGCCGTCCGTAAAGCCTTAGACGATGCTAATAAAACTCAACCGGGGATTTCAAGCAATCATCTTTTAGGCAAATTGAAGGCAATGGCCTTTGAACCGGAAATGTTTGGAGAGTTTCTAAACGATTTGCGGCCTACGGCAAAAAATCATTTGACCAAATCCTATGTCTTAAATAAAAATCTGGTTGAATATTTTCAGGCTGTACTTTCTGATATTATCAAAATACATAAACCAAAACAGGATGTTGATTTTTCTCAGCATGAAGATGAAATCAGGCGCCTCTATTTTGAACAATATTTTAACCAGTTACGCCGCAATAACATTAATACTGAAAAAGATGAAAAACGGTAGAATTATATTAAAAGCCCAATTGCAAAATCTAAGCCCCATTGGAATAGGGTCAGGAAGGGATGAACACAGCGACCGGGATGTTGTAACTACTGAATATGCTGTAGATTCCAGCGACTCAATTCTTCCTCCTGAAAAATTTAGTGATTTCTATAAAAAGAAGGAGTTGCCCTATATTCCTGCCACCTCATTTATGGGGAGAATCTTCCGCTTATTTGATATTGAAAACCATGCTGAAATCAAAAATTATTGGGGTGAGTCTGAACAGAATGCATCATTTATCGATTGTAGTGACATACTTTTAACTGAACTCCCCAAAAATGGTAAGCAAGTCACAGAGATTCGTGATGGTATTCGCATAGATTCTGCAAAAGGAACTGTTGCTAAAGGAGCTAAATTCGATTACGAATTACTTGCTCCGGAGGCTAAATTCAATTTGACCATGATTTTCAGGATTGAAAATGAGATGGCCAATTATGATTTGGCCTTGAAAATTGCCTCTGATATTGCAAGAGTCATCGAAAATGGAACCGATTTGGGCGCCAAGTCTACAGTTGGTTTTGGTCGTATAAAAGGCGATGTACAACTATTCGAGATTGATTTTGCAGACCCGGCACATATTCAACAGTGGATTGATAATGATTTAACCAATAACTCAATAGAAAAGGTAACCGAATCATTACTTGCATCCCAAAACTCAATCTTTGAAATCGTTGCTTCTTTCCGCATCAAAAACTCTATGATAATTCGCACCTATTCAAAAGACCCTAAAGCTCCCGATTCCGCCCATTTGAAATCAGGTGGACAGAACATTTTATCCGGCTCATCCATTAAAGGTGCTTTGCGCGGAAGAGCGGAGCGTATTTTAAATACGATTCAGCCTCAAAAGGAAGCAACAAAAACCATTCTTGCAGGTTTATTTGGGGATGTGGAAAAAGAAGCTGATGGTGTTACTGTTAAAAAAGACGGTTACACTGTGCCTTCGAGGGTGTTTGTTGATGAAGTTCTCATAAAGTACGTAAAAGAAGAAATCCAGACCCGAATTCAAATTGACCGTTTCACAGGGGGAACAGTTGACAGTGCTTTGATTGAAGAAGTTCCTCTCTTTCCGGTCAAGGATAAGGATCAGGTCAAAAGCTTCCGTATCCGTATTAAAAATGCCCAACCCATGGACAAGGGATTGATGCTGCTATTGCTTAAAGATCTTTGGACCGCAGATTTGCCAATCGGTGGTGAAAAATCAATCGGTCGGGGGGTGCTGGAAGGGAAAAATGCTACGGTAAAAGATTCCGGGGAAATTTATGTATTCCCCGATATATTTAAAAGCACGGAAGAAGCCAAAAATCTGCAAAGCTATGTAGATGCACTGCATATCCGTGAAAAGGATATCTATTATCAAACTCGTATTGAAACTTATAAAAACAGAAAGTAATGAATAACAACGGACTCCGATATAAAATACGAAAGACTTCGTCGAAACCGGTTAAGATAACAGGGGACGAGGATATTTTAATGAATGTGCCTGATAATGGATGGTTTATAGCCTACCTGTTTCATCGTGTTGTTATTGGGCGTATTAGGAATGGGAAGTTTGAATATTATCAGGATGTAAAAAATTTAAATGATGTAACCCTTTCCAACCTGCAAAAACTCCGTGTTTTTAACAAGGATACAGAACTATTTGTCTGGAGAACCAATTTGGGTGGATACAAAGCCCGTCTGAGAAATGATAATAACGGTGTTGAACAGGGTACGGTTGATGCCTGGCAGGTATTGTTTGGCACCGAAGCTAATCCAACAAATGATAATAACTATTCTGTTTTAACCGAAAAACGAGGAACCGAAATTATTCTGCCCCTTTCTGATTTGGGAATTAAGGAATCAGAAATAAACGACAAGAAAGGCCGCCTGTGTGTTCATGCACGTTCCTACATTGGATTTATTGAAGATACAGGGCAAGCCACCTACGAAGATGTCCGTTTTGTTGAATTTGTAAAGTATCAGGAGGAAAAATCATGAAAAAGGGAAAGCTTGTAAGTAAGTCAACAAAAAAAGGGTTTGATTACATAATTGAATATGGTGATGGCAAATCAATTAAATTGGATATAAGAAACCTAAAACAAACATTCTTAATTAATGATTTGTTAGATCAAATGGTAGAGTTTGATAATTCCGGTGGAAATTTATCCAAAATATGGTTGTTGTCCAACAAGCAAATGATTTACGAGTTTAAAAAGCAAGGAATAAGGGCTAACCTCATAAACCAAAAAGATCCAGCCCGGGCTCCCTACAATTTTGTACCGTTAAACAAGAATGTAGTTGCCTCAAATGGTTCAAATAATTTTTCAATTTTTGAAAGACAAAGTGGATACATTGATATAAAAATTGTATCAAAAAGCCCACTGTTCATTCGGGGTGGAGATAAGCTATTTTCAAAAATTAATGATTCCCCTGTTATTCCGGGTTCTTCATTACGTGGGTTGATAAGGAATCTTGTAAATATCATTTCTTACGGAAAACTGAATCAATTTAGTGACAGGATACTATTTCGAAGGTCGAATATGTTAGATGATGGAACGAATGTAAATGCTGGTTTTTTACGATTTGATAAAGGAAGTTATAAGATATTTGAAGCAACAGCAAATCAATCTAACAGCGATTATCTTTCTGCGGCACCGCATAGTTATGATTTTAATAATAGTACAAAGACCTGTAAGTTTTCAGTTGGTGAATTTCAAAACAGATGCAGGGTTTGGGTTTTCACTCAGCAGACCAAATGTATTGGTTTAGCTGATGAGGCAATCAAAGGTTATGAATCAGATGATACAAGAAGTGAAGTGGCTATTGATATATTGAAATCATTGAAAAAAGGGAAAATAGTTGATGGTAATGAAAACTTTATTGGTAATGTGGATATTCCTTCCCAACTGGGGGTTCCTGTATTTTATCGTGTAGAAAATGACAAGGTAATTTCATTTGGCCATGCCAAATATCATAGGGTTCCCTATACTCGCTCAATTGGAGATCATATTATTCAAAAAGAAGAATTAGAACCTGATTTTTCTGAATCAATTTTTGGAACATTAGCCCACCCTTCTAAAGTCTTTTTTGAAGATTGCTATTTAATTGGAGATACGAAATATGACCTTACCGAACCCAAAATGCCTAAAGTTTTATCATCGCCAAAGCCAACTACCTATCAACATTATTTGGAGCAGCCAGATATTAATACAACTCCATCTCATCAAAAGAAATGGTCTGGTAAGGATGTGCCAATAAGAGGCTATAAAAACTACTGGCATCGCCATACCTCAAGTTTAATAAATGATCAAAACACATGGATTGAAACCGGAGAGGGAAGTAATAGTAATCCCGATAAAATTAATCCTTTGTCGGTCAATTCTACTTTTACAGGACGAATCCGTTTTGAAAATTTAACAAATGAAGAGTTGGGTGCATTACTTTTTGCAATAGAACTACCTGATGGATTATGTCATAAGTTAGGTATGGGCAAGCCATTGGGACTTGGTTCGGTATTAATATCCATTAATAAGGTTACAATCATTGACAGGAAAAATAGATATAAAAAACTGTTTAAAGCGCACTCGTGGGATATGGGTGTGAAGGATGAGCCAGTAGATAGAGATTCTTTTAAAAATAGTTTTGCTCAATTCCTTTTCTCTCAATTAAAAGAGGTAAAATATGACAATACCAAAGGCTTTATGTGCATTTGGGAAATTGACAGGTTAATGAAATTAAAAGAAATATTGACTTTGAAGCACAATATGAATAGTACTTTAGTGAAATGGGAAAATAGAACGAGATATATGGAAAATGGAATGGGTAACACGGGTATCAATGAATTTAAGGCTCGTCCAATATTGCCTAAACCTGATGAAGTAGTAAAACCAAATACTTATAAAAAGCCCTAACCCATGCTCATCAACCTCTCCAACCACCCCTTCAAAGATTGGGAAGTAGGACATCAAAAAACAGCACAGGTTCTTTATGGTCAGGTGGAAGATATCCCGTTTCCGGGTGTTGATCCCAAAGCCGATACTTCGTCAATTGTATTGTTGGCTGCTAAATATGTAAAAAAGTGTAAAATAAGGTTTGGCGGTTCATTACATACCAATGATGCTGTGCATATTAGCGGAGAACCTTGTTTTCTGTTTCATTTTATACGTCTCGCAAAAGACCAGGGAATTCCCTGTGTCTGCTCAACCACCCAACGTTTGGTAACAAATAATGGGAATATTAAAACATCTGTATTTCAATTTGTACAATTCCGTAATTATTAAAAGTTATGAAAACGAAAATCTGGCAATTCCTAATACTTCTTCTAATCGTTATTATTGAAATAATCGGGTTTAGCGATGAGTTTAAGTATTATCTCATTAACAGTGTAAGTATCAACTTTGGGATGTTTTTTAGAGATAATCTGATATGGTTTAAAGTGTCAACCATCATAATACTCATAATATCAATATTTTATTTAAGAAGTAAACTCCGTAAAAGCAAAATTGAATTATTCTTTATTATTTTTTTCATCAAAAGCCTTCAAAAAAGACCAAATCATTGGGTTGGCCTTGCAAATATGCTCTTTGTACTTACAAGTATTGGTGCAATTTCTAAAGAATTTTTTATAAGCTCGTTTGATAGCATCCTTAATGGATTAATCATAGCTGGATTTATGATAATTTATTCCATAATTTCAGCCATTTATTTTATTAAAGAACCGAGCGACAAAAAGTCGGAACCAAAAGTATTAATTACAGCCCTAAGCTTGGTAAATGAACAAATACTCCGTAAAGGCCTACAGGAAATGGAGGGAAGATCCTTAAAGATTCAATGGTGCAAGCAAATAATTTGTAATACGGATGGGACAGTTAAGAAGGTACGTAATTTTTTGTGGGGACCTTGGGCAAATCTTGATCCAATTCGAAAATCAATTATTGCACATAACGCTTCATTCCGGGAAATTGCCCTGATTTCAAGTAAAGAAGCAACGGAAAGCTGCAACAAATTACCCGATGACATCAAGCCTCGACAATTAATAAACAATTTCCTTGGCCGTTTTTATCCTAGCCATAATATTAACATCGATATTATTCCTTTCGGGTCGTCAGGCAATGATATGAAACAGAATGGCATCTGTATTCAGGGGCTCATTGAATCATATTATGCGAAAAAATATAAAGATGAGGATATTATGTTTAATATAACAGGGGCAACGGTTGCAATAAGCGGGGCAATGATCCTTAAGGCTATACCCGGTAATCGGCGTGCAGAGTACGCCAAGCAAGATACGGGGGAGATCATTGATGTACCGTTGTCCATATACTCCATTAAAGAACTCTGGAATGAATTATTAGAAAAAGTTGAATAAAATTCCACAAAAATCAGGCATCTTTTTAAAGCATTATTTATGATGGACCTTTCCTTTCTTCATTCCCTCACCTTTGCCCGGCTGAAGATAACCTTCAGGGC
>CAYYOW010000089.1:0-9163 GCA_964473395.1 uncultured Lentimicrobiaceae bacterium
ACCTACAATCTGCGCCGGGGTTTGTTTTCGTTAGATAACCTTTGGGACGGGCTTGGTGCCGTTATGGTGAAATATTCGGATGCAAAGTATCTTTTCGGTAAGATAACAATGTATCCACATTTTGATTCTTTTGGCAGGGATATGATTCTTTATTTTATGGGGAAATATTTTCCGGATAAGGAGAATTTGATTAAGCCCAGAAACCCCCTTCCCATTAAAACAGATAGTAAAATATTAGAAAGCATTTTTAGCGGGGTAAACTATGAAGAAAATTATAGGATACTTGTGCAGAAAGTCAGAAAACTCGGTGAAAATATTCCGCCGCTTTTCAATGCTTACATGAGTCTTTCTTCCACCATGAAGACTTTTGGTACCGTACTAAACGACCATTTTGGTAATGTGGAAGAAACCGGGATTCTGGTTACGGTGAATGATATATATGGTGCTAAAAAAGACAGATACCTGAATTTTCCGGAATAACCGGACATAGAAAATTATGAAAATAAAAGAAGCAGAATTTATCACCAGCTCGGTGATGGAAAATCAGTGTCCGAAACCTGTGTTACCTGAGTATGCCTTTATTGGACGTTCCAACGTGGGGAAATCCTTGCTGACCAACATGATAACCGGTAAGCGTAAACTGGCAAAAGTTTCGGGCAGTCCGGGGAAAACCATTACCATGAACCATTTCTTAATTAACAAAGAATGGTATCTCGTTGATTTGCCTGGGTATGGCTATGCCAAACGGTCAAAAACAGAACGTAAAAAATGGGAGAGAATGATTCGCCATTATATCCTCACCCGCTCTAATCTGATGTCGCTTTTCGTGCTGGTTGACCTGCGTCACGAACCACAGAAAAATGACCTGGATTTTATGGAATGGCTGGCTATGTCACAAATCCCGTTTGTCATCACTTTTACCAAGGCCGACAAGCTTAGTAAAGTGAATGTTGAGAAAAACCTTTCTGTTTACAAAAAAATACTTTCTCAGAGTTGGGAAGAGCTGCCTCCGTTTATCATAACTTCTGCCACCACTGGCTTTGGTAAAGAAGAGCTGTTGCAATACATAGAAAAAACCAACGGGTTATTTTCAGTTTCCGGGTCTTTAAAGAAATAAGCCGAAACCGTCAGGCTATTTGGCTATAATTCACACGAGTTTCACAAAGAAGACCCAAAGAGATATCGAGAAATCTGACATGGGCATAGTGTTAAGACTCCGTTATTTATATAGCTTTATTTCAAGTACAAAACTTCAGTAAATCATCAATAACCTGAGTCCGTTATAAGCTTTGCTCACAGTTTCAGATGATTAGTCCGAAGACGATTCAAATTTATGAAGTACTACCGGCTTTCTGTGAGATAAATCTTATAACGAACTCTGGTTAATACAGCTCAATCAGCAGTTGGTTCCTGGAAACTAAGTCATTTGTTTTAACCCACAGTTTTTTAACCCGTGCATCCTTTGGCGCAATAATTATGTTGCGCATTTTCATGGCTTCCAGCAGAAGCATTGGTTCGCCTTCAGAAACCTTCTGACCGTGTTTTACCTTAATCTCGACAATGGTTCCCGGGATAAAGGCCTTCACAAGGTTGTTGTTCGGTTCTTCGTATGGCTTTCTGTTTTTAAACTTATTGGTCAGGGTGGTTTTGTAATACATCCCTCCAATGGTAAAGTTTCCCAGTTTTTTATCTTGTTTTTCTAACATAATGGTTCAATTTTTAAAATGGAGGAATTCCATGTTTTTTTCTTGGCAGATAGACCTCTTTTTCCTGTGAGATACCCAATGCCCTAACCAGCATCTTTCTGGTTTCAGTTGGCTCAATCACAGCATCTATATATCCATAGGCTGCGGCTACGTATGGGTTGGCAAACTTCTCCTTGTATTCATCCACCATTTTCTTTCTGAAAGCATCTGGATCTTCGGCAGCCATAATCTCTTTGCGGAAAATAATATTGGCGGCTCCCTCTGGTCCCATAACGGCAATTTCGGCCGTAGGCCATGCAAAAACAAAATCAGCACGCAAATGATGCGAACACATGGCAATGTAACCACCACCATAAGCTTTTCTCATAATCAGCGTAATCTTAGGTACGGTGGCCTCGGAATAAGCATACAAAATTTTAGCGCCGTGACGAATAACGCCGGCATGTTCCTGGTCAACACCCGGTAGATAACCCGGTAAGTCAACCAGTGTAACTAACGGGATGTTAAAAGCATCGCAGTATCGGATAAAGCGGGCTGCCTTGTCGGAGGAATCCACATCCAGCACACCGGCCAGTACCATCGGCTGGTTAGCAACAAAGCCAATAGTATCCCCTTCCATCCGCCCGAAACCAATAACTATGTTTTGTGCAAACAACTCCTGTACTTCCATAAAGTCGGAGTCATCGGTGATTGAACGGATTACATCGCGTACATCATACGGCTCGCGCGGGTCAGAGGGAATGATACTTTCAATGTTGAATTTTCTTGTTTTGGGTTTCTTTTTAGGGTATTTTGCTGCTTTGCGGGAGTTGTTCCACGGTATGTAGCTCACCAGTGTTTTTATCTGGTTAAAGCATTCTTCTTCACTTTTGGCGAAAAAGTGTGCATTGCCGGTTATCTCACAATGTACACGGGCACCACCAAGGGCTTCCATGCTTATTTCCTCTCCCAGCACGGTTTTGATTACTTCCGGACCAGTGATAAACATTTTGGAGATGTTTTCTACCACAAAAACGAAGTCCGTCAGCGCCGGAGAATATACTGCTCCCCCTGCACAAGGCCCGAGAATGACGGAAATCTGTGGGATAACTCCGGAAGCCAATGTATTACGGTAGAAGATTTCACCATATCCGGCCAGCGAGTTTACTCCTTCCTGAATTCGGGCACCTCCAGAGTCGTTGATGCCAATCAGCGGGACTTTCAGCTTCAGCGCGTGGTCCATGATTTTAGTAATTTTTTTGGCATGCATCCACCCAAGTGAGCCCCCGGCAACGGTAAAGTCCTGAGCATAAATACACACCGGATGTCCGGAAATAGTCCCCGTTCCGGTGATAACACCATCGCCAGGAAGATATTTCTTGTCCATATTGAAATCTTTGGCTGCATGTTCTACAAACAAGTCATATTCATGAAATGTGTTTGTATCAAGCAAAGCAACAATACGCTCACGGGCAGTCAGCTTACCAATGGCCTTTTGCTTTTGAATGGCTTTGTCGCCACCGCCTTTTAATGCGCTTCTCATGCGCCTTCGCAGATCGGTTGATTTTTCTTTAAGTCCCATAATGATATTTTAAGTCTCTGAGTATTAGCGAAAAAAAAGAGATAAGTAAAGCAACACAACATCGCAGGCTTTCTTATCTCCGGATGCAAAAGTAATTGATTTTAGAAAAAAGTCAAGTTTTTTATTCAATATGCTTTCGTTATTTTTGCACAGTAGTCACCGCAATATCAATAAGTATGAATATAGAAATCATACGAGAATACTGTCTAAACAAGCCTTCCGTTACCGAAAGTTTTCCTTTTGATGAAGTAACCCTCGTTTTTAAGGTGGCAGGCAAAATGTTTGCTCTTCTGAACCTTGACGGCAATCTCAGTATAAATTTGAAATGTGATCCTGAAAAAGCTCTTGAGCTTCGCGAACATTATACCACTGTCCTTCCGGGTTACCACATGAACAAACGGCTATGGAACACTGTTTTGCTGGATGGTACGTTAGGTGCCGATTTGGTGAAATCATGGATTGATGATTCCTACGATCTGGTGGTGGCAAAACTACCTAAAAAAGAAAGAGAAAAATTGGCCTAAGCGGATCGTGAAACATGTATAACGAATATAGTCCAAACGTCCGCTTGGACTACAATTGTCTTTACTTTCCCAACAAATAAAACATAAATGCATCTTCCATGGCGGTTTCTTTGTACTGTTCAAACCGTCCGGAAGCACCGCCATGACCAAAGTCCATATTAGTCCAAAGCAATAGCAGGTTGTTATCCGTCTTCATTTCGCGTAGTTTGGCTACCCATTTGGCTGGTTCCCAGTATTGCACCTGACTGTCGTGTAATCCCGTGGTCACCAGCATAGCCGGATAATCCTGCGGTTTCACATTGTCGTAAGGCGAGTACGAAAGCATACAATCATAGAAGCGTTTCTTGTTGGGATTTCCCCATTCATCATATTCTTCGGTGGTGAGTGGGATATCCTCATCGAGCATGGTGGTAACCACATCTACAAACGGTACCGCCGCAATGATTCCTCTGAAAAGTCCTGGAGCATAGTTTACTACTGCACCCGTAAGTAATCCGCCAGCACTACCGCCCATTGCGAATAGCCTTTTTGGTGAGGTGTATTTACCGGTAATGAGTTGGTTTGCACAGTCGATAAAATCAAAAAAGCTGTTTTTCTTTTTCAGTAGTTTACCCTCTTCATACCATTGACGCCCCATTTCCTCACCACCACGTACGTGGGCAATTGCAAAAGCAAATCCACGATCGAGCAGACTCAGTCGCGAAGAACGAAAAACCGACTCCATACTATACCCATATGAGCCGTAAGCATAAAGCAACAGCGGTTGTGTCCCATCTTTCTGAAAATCCTTTTTGAAAACGATACTTACCGGGACTTTTACACCATCGCGGGCTTCTGCGTAAATTCTTTCGGTAACATAAGCTTCGGGGTCATAGCCGCCTATGACTGCCTGGCGCTTTTTCAACTCTCGTTCACCGGTGTTCAGGTTGCAGTCGTAAATTGTATTGGGCGTTTTCAATGAAGTGTAACCATAGCGAAGTATATCAGTGTAATAAGCGTAATTGTCATCAAAATAGACAGCGTAATCAGGTTCATCAAATTGCAGATAATAATCAGTACTGTCTTTCGTGTTGAACACACGAAAACGTAGTAAACCGTTTTCACGTTCTGCAACCACAAAGAATTTGTCAAATACTTCCGCTTCTTCAAGAAGCACATCTTTCCGGTCTGGGATTACCTCTTTCCAGTTTTCCACACCGGTTTTGCCAAGAGGTGTTTCCATAAGTCTGAAATTTTTGGCTTTGTAGTTGGTACGAATCAGAAACCGGTTGCCTTGATGTGCTATCTCGTACTCTACATTTTTCATGCGGGGAGCAAATACTATGAACTTTCCATTCGGCTTTTCGGCATTCAGTAGCTGATATTCTGTTGATAATGTTGATTCTGAGCTTATTATCACAAACCTCTCCGATTTGCTTTTATAGACGCTGGTATCAAAAGAGGTGTCTTTTTCGTGAAAGATAAGCTGATCGTTTTTTACAGGCTCCCCCAGAGTATGCCGAAAAATCTTGTATGGCCTAAGTGCTGCATCTTTAACAGAATAGAAAATTGTCTTGTTGTCGTTGCCCCAGGCAATATCTCCTGAAGTGTTGGGGATTTTGTCAGCATATGTTTTGCCGGTTTTCAGATTTTTAAAGTAGAGAGTATATTGGCGGCGGCTGACGGTATCAAGGCTGTAAGCGATAATCTTATTGTCAGGGCTTACTTCCCAGTTGTTAATGTCAAAAAAGCGATGACCTTCCGCCATTTTGTTACCATTGAGCATAATCTCCTCCGGTGCATTATTTGCGGCTTTTTTGCGACAATAAACCGGATACTCTTTTCCCTCTTCGTAACGGGTATAATAAGCGTAACCGTTCACAGTATAAGGAACAGAACTGTCTTTTTGAGGGATGCGACTAACCATTTCGTCGAAAAGCGTTTTTTGCAACACTTTTGTAGGCTTGTTAAAGACGGTTTCCGTATAATCGTTTTCCTCCTTCAGATAAGCAATAACCTCCGGGTTTTCCCGCTCGTTGAGCCAGTAATAGTTGTCTGTGCGGACATGCCCGTGTTTCTTCAATTTTTTTGGGATTTTCTTTGCTTTTGGCGGAAACTTATGATGATTTTGTGATTGCATTGCTGATGGTTGTGATAACATATGTGTGATAATCAATAAATTAATAATGGGCTTTATATTGTTTGGTGTTTTGCAAAGAACGGTAAAAACCGGAATAAAAAAAACCCGGCACAAAGGCCGGGAGTGTTGAAGAAATATATAGAGAACCTGATCGGATCAGGGATAAAGTTGTTTTTAATAGCGGATGATACGGAAACTGGAGACGGCGGCATCCACGTTCAGATGAATTTTGTTTTTGGCCGTATCATAATTTTCCGTCTGGTAATGACCGCTGCTCACCTTATTGAACCCGGGTAGATATTTTCCAGACATTACAGCGGTGATTTCCAGGTCGCAGCCCGTGTTTTCCGGTACCCTGAGTGTGAGCGAAGATGCGCCGGCATTGATATCTATTTTCACATTAGGATACTTATCGCCCAGTGTAATCTTAAATGAACCTGCACCTCCGTCCAAACTGATTTTCCTCACTTTGAATTTGCTCAGGTCATAATTTACCGAACTGGCTCCTGCATCCAGGCTGATGTTCCAGATAGGTTTAGGATTTAGTTGGATAGCCACTCGCTTATGATTTTTTCTGTAAAAGATATTATCTCTTTTTTCCGAGATCTTTATCGTCACATTCTGATTACTTCGGTATACATCGTACTGGTAAAAAGTTTTATACGTACCGACCTGTGAAAACGCGAGTAGATCGAAACTGGTGTCACTAAGTGAAAAGCTTCCGGCAGCAGCATCCATTTCAAGGGTAGCATTCTGAATAGTATCGGCATATGGAACTGTAAAATTATGTTCATCCTGGAAAGATTCTGCGGCTTCTTTTCCTGCTTCCTTGCCCTTATCATAATAGCCATTGTCAAAGCTGTTATTATTCTGATCCCACCGGCTGTCGTACTGATCCCATCGATTAAAAACATTCCAACGCATATCTGCTTCCGGAGCTTCCAGTACGAACCATGTGGCACCACCCAAAAGTATGACCAGTACGCCCACTTTTATTGTCTCGCGCATGGGTAGCACCGATAACCCCCAGAGGATAAATATTAACGGCCACAGTCGAATAATGTTAAACCAATCGAAGTCAACCATTCCTATGTTTCTGGCAACAAGCAGGCTGCCGATAATGATGAGGCTCAGTCCCCAAAAAACGTTTTTAAATTTCATTGTTATCTGTTTTTAGATTTTAGAATATTCGGATCAATAATAAAAAAGCCGCCGATAATCAGCAATACCGGCCAGAAATTACCCAGATCAACCCAGGGCATCATCCGGTTGATAAGGAAAAGAACACCCATAACTATAAGAATGATACCGGCTACCAAACTGGCATTGGAAGGCGTACTTTTTTTTGTGGTAGCGGCATGAGTCGCCTGTGGGTCTGCCGGGTTATTATGGGCGTTGGCATTGGCATCCTGCTCTGTTGTACCGTATTGTGGTGCCGAACTGCTGTTGGTATATTGAAACGGAATCCGTTTTGCAGGAACCACAATCCACATGATTATGTAAGCCAGCATGCCCCCGCCGCCGAAAAAAAACAACAGTACAAAGAGTAATCTGAAAATAACCACATCTACGTCAAAATATTCTGCCAGCCCTCCGGCTACTCCTGCTATCACTTTGTCATTGACTGTCCTGTACAATTTTTTTGTCTGTTCCATTTTTTCTTTGTTTTTAATTTCATGGCAAAAATAGGACGGCTTGTGCCACTACGAAATAAAAATTCGGTCGTTGGCAGCTTTTTGTCGGTAAATGGAGAATGAGGGGCTGAGAATGAAAAATGTAGTGTGGAAAGTGTCCAATGAGATTTTACTACGCATGCGTAATTTGTATGTGTTTTAAATTAATAGTTTTTAGGAAAACACGTAAACGAAAATCCCATAGTTGTTGTAATTTTACGGGCGCAAAAAAATAGCTGTTTTTATTAACAATAGATTTGAAAGAATGAAAAAAATTAAAGTAACAAATCCGGTAGTAGAACTGGATGGAGATGAGATGACAAGAATTATCTGGGCAATGATTAAAGATAAGCTCATTTTACCTTATCTGGATATTGATTTAAAATATTATGATCTGAGCATTCAGAAGCGTGATGAAACCAATGACCAGATTACAATCGATGCAGCCAATGCTATCAAAAAATATAGTGTAGGTGTAAAATGTGCCACTATCACTCCTGATGAGGATCGGGTTGAAGAGTTCGGATTAAAAGAGATGTGGAGATCTCCTAACGGTACCATTCGTAATATTTTGGGTGGAACGGTATTTCGTGAGCCTATTTTAATGAAAAATGTTCCCCGTCTGGTTCCCGGATGGAAAAAACCGATTATCATAGGCCGTCATGCTTATGGCGACCAATACAAGGCTACCGACTTTGTAACCAAAGGAAAAGGAACATTAACCGTTAAGTATACACCTGATGATGGTAGCGAACCTCAGGAATACAAGGTGTTTCATTTTGAAGGTGATGGCGTAGCTATGTCGATGTACAATACCGATGAATCTATTACAGGGTTTGCCTATGCGTGTCTCAATATGGCACTGGAGAAAAAACAGGATCTTTTCCTGTCTACTAAAAATACAATTCTGAAAAAATACGATGGCCGTTTCAAAGACATCTTTCAGGAAATCTACGACAATGAATTCAAGGAAAAATTTGAAGCCAATGGTAATTATTATGAGCATCGTTTGATTGATGACATGGTTGCCCAGGTGATGAAAAAAGAGGGTGGCTTTATGTGGGCAACTAAAAACTATGATGGCGATGTACAGTCTGACATTCTTGCCCAGGGATTTGGCTCGCTCGGACTGATGACTTCCGTACTGTTGACCCCGGATGGAAAAACCGTTGAAGCAGAGGCTGCTCACGGTACCGTAACCCGTCACTATCGTCAGTACCAACAGGGAAAAGCTACCTCTACCAATCCTATTGCCTCCATTTTTGCCTGGACGCGTGGATTGTATTATCGTGGCAAATTTGATGATAACCAGCCTTTGATGGATTTTGCCCATAGTGTGGAAAAAGTTTGTGTGGAGACTGTCGAAGGTGGTCAGATGACCAAAGACCTTGCCCTGCTAATCAAAGGTGAGGCTATGACGGAGAAAGATTATCTGACAACAGAAGCTTTTCTGGATGCATTGGATAATAACTTGCAGAAAAAATTAAATTAAGCCGGTTTATTCCGACATCATATAAAACAAAATATCATGGCAACTTTAAAAGAAACATTAGGAAAAAAAATCAAAGCCCACAGGCCGA
>CAYYOW010000090.1:0-8723 GCA_964473395.1 uncultured Lentimicrobiaceae bacterium
TCCCCAATATCCCAGAGGCTTTGATGGCATCTTCACCGAAAGTTTCGTAAAAATCGCCCACGCGAAACAGCAACAAAGCATCCGGATATTTCGCCTTGATGTTGTTGTATTGCTTCATTAAAGGTGTTTCTACATATTTTCCCATGTCGCATTTTTATTTTTACCGCACAAAGGTAATCATTGCGCTGTTTTATAAAAGTCTGTTTTGACCTTTCGGGTGAGCTTGCTCCCGAAAGGTTGGAAATGAAAATCAGCTGTTGTGGAGATTTCCAAAATAAACTTGACATTACTTTCAAAAAGTCGTATTATTGCAATATTATTTTAATATCATAAAAATATTAACCATGAGACAAGAAAAAATATTTCAACCTGTATCAGGCTATTATGCCGTGGTAATCATTTTGCTACTCCTCATCATACCTTTGTTAGCCATTATTTATTACCAAATGGTTTGGCCCCTTGTTTTTATCATTTTAGGTGTTGTTGCTCTTCCCGGGCTGGTAGTCATCAACCCCAATGAGTCACGGGTACTGATTTTATTCGGCGCTTACAAAGGAACGGTCAAAGAAAATGGTTTTGGATGGGTCAATCCATTTTTTGTCCGTAAAAAGATTTCGTTACGTGCCCGAAATCTTGACAGTGAGCCCATCAAGGTGAACGACAAACTGGGGAATCCCATCATGATTGGTGTGGTAATGGTCTGGAAAGTGAAAGACACCTATAAAGCCGCTTTTGATGTGGACGACTATACCATGTTTGTGGACATTCAGAATGAAGCGGCTATTCGTAAGCTCGCGGGGCGTTATCCTTATGATAATCTGGAAGATGAAAGTGCACATTTGACCCTTCGCAGTAGTAGCGATGAGGTAAATACAATGCTGGAGAAAGAAATAACCGAGCGACTCTCAATTGCCGGGATTGAAGTGGTGGAAGCCCGAATTAACTACCTCGCTTATGCCAAAGAAATTGCCGGCGCCATGCTGAAACGGCAACAAGCTTCGGCTATTGTGGCTGCCCGCACAAAAATTGTGGAAGGCGCTGTGGGAATGGTCGATTTGGCCTTGCACGAGCTTTCAAAAAAGAATATCATCGAACTGGATGAAGAGAAAAAAGCCGCTATGGTCAGCAATTTGATGGTGGTGCTTACTTCCGACAAGGATATTGCACCGGTGGTGAACACGGGAACCCTATATCACTAAAAGACCTGCTATAAATGGAAAAGAAAAAACAGTATAGGATCTTTTTCAGCGAAGAACAACAGCTTTCTGACAGTCCTAAAAAATGGATATTTATACTTGCTTATGTGCTGGTATTTGGGGCGTTGGGTTATGGAATGATTCAGCAGTTGTTGCTTGGAAAGCCGTGGGGTAATTTTCCTATGTCAAATTCCAGGTTGATGTTTGCTTTTTTCCTTGTTGTCTTAATTATGAGTGCAATAGTATTCCTCCTACAGCGTATAAAACTCATAGTTAATATTGACAAAGAAGGTCTTCATTATAGGTTTCCCATTTTTATCAGGAAAGAAAGACTTATAAAAAAAGAACAAATTACAGGTTACGAGGTCAGGAGATATCGCCCGTTAATTGAATATGGCGGATGGGGCTATCGTACAAGAAATTTCTATAAGGATAATGGTATTGCTTATAACATTATGGGTAATATCGGCCTTCAGCTTTATTTGGCTGATGGGACAAAACTGCTCATTGGCACACAACGTCCGGAAGCTATGAAACGTGCCATGAAAAAATTGATGGAAGAAAACGAACAGCCCGATGACTAAGAAAAAACCATTTGTGCTTCGGCTCCGACCGGAAATGATGGAAGCCATTGAGAAATGGGCGGCAGACGACTTTCGCAGTATCAATGGGCAGATTGAATGGGTGCTAAGCGAGAGTTTAAAAAAGGCAGGGCGTTTGAAAAAAGTTCAGGAGAAGGAGGGGAAAAGCTGAGGAAGTTAAATTCATCAAAATATCCAAAAAAAAGAACTAAAAAACTTTAGAAATCAAACAGGATGGAAGATAATGAATCCCATTATGTACCACATTAAGATTTTAAAAGCGTTATCTATCTTTCGGTTGTAATATTCACGCGAAATCATTGTCTTTTTTGTGCAAAAAAAATGAAAAGATAGGAAAGAGGCGAATTTTTTTATCATCCTGTCAAAAATCCGGTCGGATCTTTGTCTTTTTCCTGTTTTTATTTTCTTTTCATACTCACTCATAGTCCAAAAATCAAAAATAATCATACCTTTGTCCGTAGATAATGGTTAAGGGAATCCTGTGAAAAACAGGAGCTGTCCCCGCAGCCGTAAGTCGTAGTAGAAGTTTTGGCTACCTTGTGCCACTGTCCCGCCTGAGACGGGATGGGAAGGCCGCCAAAAATGCGACAAGCCGGAAGACCTGCCTTTATCCTTTTTTCGAAGCTTTCGGTGGAAAAGCAGGAGGAACCTCATTTCTCCCCCTTTTATTTCCGGTTGGCTTACGAAAATTATGGGTTTGTAATGAAATAACGTATCCGTTACAATCCCAAACTTTTAATTTTTGTAATGTTTAACTAAATGATTTTCAGATGAAAAAGAATTACTTTCTGACAGCCTTGCTCACTGTGGGGTTGCTACTGCCTCTTTTTATGCAGGCTCAAATCTCAACTTTTGACGATTTGAAGTTGGATTCGACCAACGCTTACTGGAATGGTGCCGATACATTGGGCGGATTCCAAAGCGGGAGCGCTTACTTTTACAACAGCTACAACCAGAAATGGGGAAGTTGGAGCGGCTTTGCCTATTCCAATGTCGAAAATGACACTACGGCTGGTTACACCAACCAATATGCTGCCATTCCCACATCCGGAGTTTTTCATTCTTCGAAATATGCTGTCGTTAATGCCTCTTATCCGGCCGGCCTTAAACTGAAAGGTAAGCTGGCAGGCTCGGTGTTGAAAGGGATGTATGTAACTAATTCAACTTATGCTGCGCTTTCCATGGAAAACGGAGATGCTTTCGCCAAAAAATTTGGTGGCACCGATGGTACCGATCCCGATTGGTTTATGCTTACGGTAAAGGGTTATAACCAAGGTGTTTACAGCGATTCGGTTAACTTTTATCTTGCCGATTACCGATTTCATACTGCCGATAGCGATTATATTGTGAAAACCTGGAAATGGGTCAATTTGCAAACACTAGGGTCGGTTGATAGTTTGACTTTCGTGTTACACTCCAGCGATACCGGTGCTTACGGTATGAATACGCCGGCTTACTTTTGTATGGACAATTTCAATGACACTGTTTATAAACATACTTCTGTTTCTACTTTTGATGATGTAAGTTTGAATCCTGAAAGTGCTTACTGGAATGGTTCCGATTTGTCCGGCGGATTTGTTAGCGGCCATGCATTTTTCTATAACAGTTATAACCAAAAATGGGGAAGCTGGACAGGTTTTGCTTATTCCAATATGAAAAATGATACAACAGCCGGCTATACTAACCAGTACAGTGCCATTACGGCTGATGGGGTGAATGGTTCTGATAATTATGGCGTTGCCTATGCGGGAGCGCCTGCCAGTGTTAAATTAGACAGTACATTGGCCGGAAATGTGTTAGAGGGTGTATTTGTTACCAATTCTACTTATGCTACTCTTTCCATGGAAAACGGCGATGCTTACGCCAAAAAATTCGGAGGTGCTGACGGAACTGACCCCGACTGGTTTCTGCTTACAATAAAAGGTTATGAAAAAGGTGTTTACAGCGACTCGGTGAATTTCTATCTTGCTGATTTCCGTTCGGATAATTCTGCCGATGATTATATCCTGAAGAGCTGGGCATGGGTTGATTTGCAAAGTCTTGGCGCTGTGGACAGCCTGACGTTTGAACTGCATTCGAGTGATGTGGGTGCTTACGGCATGAATACACCAGCATATTTCTGCCTTGACAATATGAACGATATTACCAACGGCGTTTCAACTCTTCCTGCCGGTTCAAACTTTTTCGATGTGAAAATGTATCCCAATCCGGCAGTAAATACGGTTTATCTACATGGTGTGAAAGATGCCCGGATAAATATTTACGATATCAGCGGCCGCAAAGTGTATGAGACGAATGCTGCCACGGAAACAGTCAGGGTAAATGTATCCTCTTATCCCAAAGGAATTTATCTGATGCGCATTCAAAAAGGACAAGCTGTGGTTACCAAAAAGCTGATAAAAAAGTAACCTATGAGGTTCCGTAAACTGTTGATATCTTTCCTGCTTGTTCTGCCTGCTGCGACAATGGCACAATTTGCCCCGGCAGCAGGACAAACCGGAACTACGGCCATTTACAAGGACAGCACAGCCTTTGCGGGCTGGGCTGTTTCCTGTAAAGTTACCCGTGGATTCATCAATATCGCAGATACTACGGAGACTTACACGCAGGGCGATAGTACTTCAAACCGTGCCTTTTTCGGAACAGCAGAAAATGCTGTGGGAAAACCTGGAGGTATGACGGATGTGGTAAGCCTCGGTGATGGCGGCACTGCCGTACTCATGTTTGCACATCCCATAACCAATGGCGTGGGCCCCGATTTTGCTGTTTTTGAAAATGGGTTTCCTTCACAAACGCCGCCATACGGAGATTATCTTGAACTGGCTTTCGTGGAGGTAAGCACCAATGGAAAACGCTTTGTCCGGTTTCCGGCTATCTCGCTGACGCAGGACTCCCTGCAGATTGATGGCTTTGGGCAACTGAATCCGGAGAAAATCCATAATCTGGCAGGAAAATATGTGGTGAATTATGGAACACCATTCGATTTAAAAGATATTGCCGATAGTACGGGTATCAACATCGACAGCATTAACTATGTACGTGTTGTAGATGTGGTAGGCGATATTGATTCTGCGTATGCCCGTTATGATAGCAGGGGAAACATCATCAACGACCCGTGGCCCTCGCCTTACTGGACAGGGGGCTTTGATTTGAATGCTGTGGGTGTGATTCATGAAAAAGGTCAGCCAACAGGCGTACCCTTGTGGGAAAACAATAATTACGGATTCCTGGTTTATCCTAATCCTGCTGATAAACAGGTTGTTGTTGAGAAAAAAAATGTCAACTCCGAGACTTTCAAATTTGTCGTTTATTCCCTTGGCGGAAAAAAAGTGACACGTGAAATTACAACTGAGAAAACCTTTTATTTAAACACATCAGGTTGGCCAAATGGAATATATGTTTTGAAAATTCAATCGGGAAATAAGATGGTTATAAAAAAATTAATTATCAGTCATTAAAACTCCGGGAATGAAAGCCATTGCCCTTTTCATCGGTTTGCTATTAACGGTTAGTCTAAAGGCGCAAATGCTTCCCGATACCGTTTCAATTCCCGAGGTGGAAGTTCACGCAAAAATCAACGTGTCGAGTGCCGGTTTGGAAAGCCATACGGTGGACACGCTGGTGATGATGCGTGAGGCGGAAACTTCTTTGTCGGATTTGCTGGCAGCACATACGTCCATTTTTATCAAAAGTGAAGGCCGGGGAGCGCTGGCTACGGCCTCTTTCCGGGGTACCGATGCTTCACACACACAGGTTTACTGGAACGGAATGAACATCCGGTCGCCCATGCTCGGGCAGGTTGACTTTTCACAAATTCCCGTCTTTTTGATGGATAAAATTGTACTACGTCCTGGCGCCGGTTCGGTGGTGGATGGCAGCGGCGGTCTGGGGGGAAGTATCGACCTTGAAAGTCGTCCGGACTGGACACAAAAGCTGCAAGTAAACGGTCTGGCTGCTTTCGGAAGTTATCTGACATTTAATAATTACCTCGGCATCAAAGCCGGGAACAACCATCTTCAGACATCCACAAGGCTCTATTACAACAGCTCGAAAAACGATTTTCCGTTTTATAATAAAAATGTGGCGGATATTAATCCGAAAACCGGAGAATATATTTATCCTTTGCAGAGAAACTGGCATGCCAATTATCTGTTAGATGGTCTTTTACAGGAGTTTGCATTCCGTTTCAGGAAAAAATATCTGCTGCAACTCAACTACTGGTTTCAGAACTCGAAACGGGCATTGCCGCGGCTCAATACTTACGAAGGCGATGACCATGCTAACATCAGCCGGCAAGACCAGCAGACCCACAAGGCAACATTGAAACTTTTGCGGTTTGGAAAGTATGGTAAGTTGAGCCTGAACATGGGCTTGCAGGCCGGAGTCATGAAATATTGGGTACAAAACCAGATTGGTGGTAGAGGCTACTACAATGCGGTTTATTCGCATTCCAAAACGTTAGGTAGTTACAACAAACTGGGATACAACTATAAGTGGGGGGAAAAAACGTTGTTGAAGGTGACGTACCGGTTCAATTTCGAGCATGTAAATACATACGACAGCGTCAGCAACACAGGTTACGACCGGCTTCGGCGGAAGCATGCCTTGTTTGCCTCGTGGCAGCAGTACATCGGCAGCCGCTTTTCCACTATGGTTATGGTGCGAAAAGAGTGGATAAACGAATTTTCGCTGCCTGTTATTCCCTATTTGGGATTTAGCTGGTTGCTGGAAAAGAAAACAGGACTGTTGCTGCACGGCAACATTAGCCGCAATTTTAATTATCCTGCTTTAAACGATTTGTATTGGCAGCCGGGAGGTAACCCCGAACTAAAACCGGAGGAAGGGCTATCCTCGGAATTGGGTATCCGGTTAAAGTCAGAGGGAAAGATGGTTACACTGGAAAGTGGACTGAACATCTTTTACAACGACATCACCAACTGGATTATCTGGACGCCGAGCCCGATGGGTTATTGGTCGCCCGAAAACATCCGCCATGTGGTGGCGAGAGGATTTGAACTGAAAGCAAGCCTGAATTTTTCGGTTCATCAGTTTCGCTTTTTCCTGAAAGCCGGCTATGCCTTCACCAAAAGCACCAACGAGGGCAGTGTAGACAAATGGGGCGAGGCTTCGATGGGGAAACAGATTCCGTATGTCCCGGTTCATTCAGGAAATTTTATGGGCGATGTACGCTGGCGCGGTTTTTTTATGACTTGGGTTAACACCAGCTATTCAGAACGTTTTACCACCTCTTCTAACGATTTGAACCTCCGCGATTGGCTTTATCCTTACTTTATGAATGATGTGTATGCCGGAAAGAAGTTCCCTTTGAAGACAGGAAGTTTCAGTTTACAACTGAAGGTTTACAATCTGTTTAACGAAACGTACCGCTCTGTTTTAGGTCGCCCTATGCCCGGACGTAACTATTTGCTCATGCTGACATTCAAATTATGAAAACGAAAAGACTGAGATATCTGCTTTTGCTGTTGATCCCGTTGTTGCTGGCTGGATGTATGAATGACAACAGCCTGTATGATTTTCACAAGCTGGTGGTCAACAAAGAGGGGAGAGCTGTTTTTATTATCAACGAAGGTAATTTCATGTATGGCAATGCTTCATTGAGTTATTACAATCCGCAGGACGGCGAAGTACTCAACGACATTTTTTATAATACAAACGCCCTGCCGTTGGGCGATGTGGCTACTTCCATGAGTATTATGGATTCGTTGGGCTATGTGGTGGTAAACAATTCCGGAAAAATTTATATCATCAACATTAACACATTCAAATATGTGGGAAAAATTACCGGGCTGACTTCGCCCCGAAACATCTATTTTATCAATCGAGACAAAGCTTACGTAACTGATTTGTATGCCAAAGCCATCACCATTGTTGACCCTGCCACGCGACATATTACTGGAAGTATCTCCATCGACAACCATAATCCCAAATTCTACCAGCATTCATCCGAGCAAATGGTTTTTCTGGGGAAATATGCCTTTGTCAATAGCTGGTCCTATGATGATAAAATATTAATTATTAATACTTTAACGGATAAGCTGGTAGACTCCATTACCATTGTAAAACAACCCAACAGCATGGTTTTGGACAAAAACAACAAGCTTTGGGTGCTATCCGATGGCGGTTTTAAAGGCAGTGCTTACGGGCAGGAAAAGGCTGCACTCACACGCATTGATCCGGTCAGTAGAAAGGTGGAAGCTGTATTTCGTTTTTCTGATTTGGGAGCTTCGCCTTCGGGACTTCGTGTCAATGCGGCGGGTGACACTCTTTTTTTCCTCTACAACAGCCGCGGGGGCGAAGCTGTTCCTTACGCGGGGGTTTATGCTATGAATGTGGATGCCAATGTGCTTCCTGATATACCATTGATTCCGCAGGGAAATCATCTGTTTTATGCGTTGGGTATTGACCCCGGCAGCGGCCATATCTATGTTTCGGATGCCCGTGATTTTTTGAGCAGGGGAGAGGTGTATGTTTTTTCTGGACAGGCTGTGCTGATGGATAGTTTGCGGGTGGGTATTATTCCGGGGAGTTTTTGTTTTAAGTAGCGCTTGACGTTACCTGACTAAGCATTTCAAAAATAGTAGTTTTCTTGCTGAAACTAAGTAAAAATGCTGCGCTGTCATTCGCTACGCTGTCAAATGATGGTCATTCATTTGTCAAACAATCGTCATTGGTCATTAGCTCAATTTCTCAAGTTCTCCTTGCCTCAACTTCTTTTTGTTCTTTGTCATTTATCATTATTCCATTCGTCATTCATCAATCCGTACCGGCATAGATTTCCGATAAAGAAATTTTATTTATTTTTGCACGGTAAACAAATGTGAGAAGAGTAAAAATTATCCCTCTTACCTGCTTACCTGAAAAATATACACCGTTTGCCCGAAGGCGAAAGCTTTTTTAACTTTAG
>CAYYOW010000091.1:0-1272 GCA_964473395.1 uncultured Lentimicrobiaceae bacterium
ACCGTTACTTTTCGCCATTCCCATGCTTTGCCATCGTTGTCGGCTTCGCCGAGTTTTGTCCAGTTAGCACCACCATCAGTAGAAATATTCAGTTTTACGGTTGCATTAGACAACCACGTAGAATTATATCCGGCATAAAATTCAAGCGAAATTGTTCCGGCAGGCAGAGCCACAGACGGAGTTATCAACCATTCATCCTGATTTTCTGCCACATAAGGGCAGATTGCAGAATAAACATTTGTCGGATCAATATTCGTAAATGGATGGCTGGCCGGGTTTCCTTTTTTCCAGGTATTTGCGCTATTTTTTATTGTTTGTGTCCAGCCGGTGGGAGGAAATACTTCTCCATCAAAGTTTTCTTTCAACAGTGTTCCGCCACTCGTACTATCATTGGAGATGGTAATCTTTCTTGAGTTACCCGCATCAGTATGGCAATAATATTCACCAAAATAATCCTCATCGGTTCTAATATAATATCTGGAAGATGTTGCTCCGGAAATTAATTGCCCGTTTTTATACCATTTGTACGATGTCGCCCCTTTTACATTGGCGCTAAAAGAGAAAAGTGAACTTTTAAAAGACCCTTTGACCACAATGGTCTCATCTTGCTCACCATACGCCAGCTTCACATTATACGTGTCCCAGGTACCATTATTGATTATATCTTTATAAGGATATAGTGTGTAAGAAGAAACCGTAAGTACAGACCCGTTGTTAACGATGTTACCGTGGATTTTTAAATTATTGCTGCTGGTCGATATGTTATGAAGCGTATCCCCGGTATTAATTGTCAGGTCATTACATTCATTCCCATAACCATCCAAAACAACAGTACCATTGATAATAACATTATTTGTGCTATTAGGTACAACTCCGCCAACCCAGGTGGCAGCATCTTTCCAATAACCACCGGCAGTAGTGGAATGGATAGTTTTTCCTTCGGAAATAGAAATCTTCCTTGAATTTCCGGCATCAGTCTGGCAATAATAGTTACCGTAAACATCTGCAACATTCGTTGACGCACTTATTTCGTAATGAGCATTTGTTGCTCCGCTAATGGCAGTATCGCTTTTATACCATTGGTAGGCCGTTGCGGAAGCAACATTGGCCATCAAATTAAACCCGGTATGAAGTGAATCAACATTTATAAACGTCTGATCTGCTGTTCCACTCATAGCACTCCACCCGACATTCCAAATACCGCTATTCACAACATCTCCGGTAATATCGATGGTAAAACTCCCGGAACTCCCTTCCGTGATAACACCGTTA
>CAYYOW010000091.1:1372-8639 GCA_964473395.1 uncultured Lentimicrobiaceae bacterium
AAAGCCAAAGTAAACATAAGCACTCTGGCAAAACTGTGTAGAGTAAATTTATTTTTCATAACTATGTTTTTAAATGAAGAACTATGTTTATCCCTGTAAACCGGAACACAGGCAGTCTGCTTTCCGGTTTACAGGGCAATCATGCCAAAAATTCATTTAACGTGCTGTTTTCTTTCCATATATCCCCTTTTCAAGGTTATATAACGGTGTAATTTGTTTATCTGCAGCTACTGTTTGCGCCACCTGGTTCATATAATCTTTCCCTTTTTTGCCGGCGCCACTTTCTTTTCCTTTCAGCAAATCATATTTAGGATTAATGTATAAGAACAATAAAAGTGTTGCCGGGTTTTCTTTGACGAGCGACTGAATATCAAACTCCTTACCCTCTTTGTTTACAACTTTAAAATCATATATCACTTTTCCGAGAAGGTGTGACGTTTTTTTTGCCTTTTTTGATGGTTTCAGCGTATTACCTTTTTTTACCAAATCCTTCATCAGGCTTCCAAAGGATTCCGTTTCCCAGTTACGTTTCAATTTGTTAAATTTCACCATAAATTTGGTCTGATTGTTGAAATATTTTCTTTTCCCGGAAAAGGTTTCAGCATTTACAATACCATTTTTATCAAATATATAAGCGGTTCCCGAGTGAATTCCATGTTCAACAATTGGTGCTGGTGTTCCGGTGTAATAATCATTGGATTCTTTGCCGGCAGAGGCACCAATTCCCAAAGCAGATGACCAGGCATTTTTGTTTGTGTTTTTAGAAGATTTAAACAAAACATTTTCCTTTAACTTTAAGTCAGGGGTATAATAAAAATGCAAATCCGGGAATTTGGATTCATCAAGAGTTGGGTTCCTGGGACCTAAAACTACCACCACTACCTTAGGCTGGTATTTCATTTGTCCAAACGATACTCCGGCCATTAAGACGGCCATTAAGAAGATTGCAGTTGTTTTCATAATACTCATTTTTTAATTATTTTAATTATTAAAATTTTTCAACCATTCACCATTAACTATTAACCATTAACCATTCACCATTAACCATTAACCATTAACCATTCACCATTAACCATTCACCATTAACCATTAACTATTCACCATTAACCATTAACTATTCACCATTAACTATCCTTCCCGGATACAGACTTCCGCATTTTACGCAGTACTTGCCATAAGGTGTCGTAACAGGCTCTCCGCATACAGGGCAACTATCAATGAGTTTTTCCCCACAGTAGGGGCAAAAAGCATCCGTTTCCTCTTTCAGACAGAAATAATTACATCCGGGACATATCTTAAACTCATGGCTCACTTTTCCCATTTCTCTATTTTTCTCTTCTCTTTTCAATGAACATGCCAGAATTCAGAACTGCTTGTTATTTAGGTTTTTTTGTTTACTTTTGAAGTGTAATACATCCTCACATGTGGACAGGCTCTTCTACAATGAGGAAGTATTTAGCCACTACTGTTAAAGCCTGTTTATGAAAAGAAGTCTGAAAATATTCACCCTGTTCTTGTTCATTGTTTTTTCAAACAGTGTCACAGCTAAAGTGAAATGGGAACCTTTGAAAACACCAGGCAAAACCAAACTAATTATCGGAGGGACCTCATTAAATAATTTTTGGTTGCTGGACAATAAGAACACAATTCTTCATTATGTCCGGGGCAACTGGAACGCCTATCCTTTCGGTAAGCTTTTTTCCACAACACATTTCCGGCATTACCATCCAATTCTCGTAGGAAAAGACAGGTTGTTTGTTTTCCTGACAGATATGGACTGGAAAACACATCTTGCCGAAATAAAAAATGGAAAAATTATCAGCTACACATTTGTTGCAGAAGCTCCTTTGTATAGAGTTACCAGGGTTTCCAACAGTTTATATGCCACCGGTGATTTTGGAATAATTTTAAAGCCGCAGGATGGTCATTGGGAAAAGTTGCTCTCTCCTATTCACACTCATATTCGTTCAGCAGTAGCAGACAATAAAGGTGTCCTATGGCTTGGAACCAATGGCGAAGGTGTCTGGTCATGGAATGGAAAAGAATTCCACAATTTTAAAAGCCCCGCTGAAATCACAAAAGCGCCCATCACAGGAATGAAAATTATCCGCGACACACTTTATATTAACACTTCTAAAAATGTTCCCTACAAAATGTACAACGGGGTTTTTCATACAGTTCCTGAGGAGCAAACACCTTTTACAAGCTCCACAAAGCTCCTGAGCAACGGCTACTACAAGATTGTTTCCCGAAACAACAAAGTGCGTTTTATTCCTTCCCTCTATGAAATCAAATCGTTCAAAGAACTTCATGATGGCCACGCACTACTGCTTACTCAGGATAATCAATTGTTTTACGACCATCATGTTACCTGGAATTTCTTTCTTGACTTTGCTTCCATACTGGGACTTGAAGGACCAAAGTATTCTTTTACACCTATCAACGCCGAACCGGGAAATGCCAAAAGCTCTTTATACCGCAAATTACGCCCCGGCATTATTATCTCAGATTTCAACAACGACTTTTACCAGGATATTTTGTTGTTTAATGTCTCTGACGAACGGCATCCATTCCTGTATTTAAATAACCGGAACAATTATTTCAACAACTTTGCAGGGCCACTCGGCCTGAATAAATTCACATTTAACGGTTTCTTTTCCTATGCTTTCGACTTGAACGGCGATAACATTCCCGAAATAATTTCTCCCGATTTTAGAAATAAAAATTACTATTTGAATATTATTGAAAGAACAGCTGGAAAATATCATCTGCATACTTCCATCCCCATGCCCAAAGAATATACCGTAAGTCCGCTTCAGTACTTAAGTTTTACGGATATTGACAGGGATGGCGATTTGGATATGGCCCTTGTTTTTGGATACAGTGAGTCAGGAAGGGGAAGTATTATATTCCTGAAGAACAATGGCCATGGGAGCTTTAGCGTACCTGACACCACAATGACATCCCTGTTCAAAGGCTGGAACGTACAGACCATTTTTGCCGATTTTAACAATGATGGATTAGACGATATTTTCGTTTCAAGGAACTGGGGGTCCAATATTATTTTTTTCCGAAACAAGCCATCCGGTTGGGCTCTGCACCGGTTGAAAGCACCAAAAAATTTCCGCTCCCAACAGCGGAAATCGGGGACAGTCGCTTTTGATTTTGACAACGACGGTGATTTGGATATTGTCAGTCTTGCCGAACAGCCGTTTATCCGGATTTTGCAAAATGATGGCAAAGGAAACTTCACAGACATTACGGAAAAATCGGGGCTGAATATTTTAAACAGGGGAAAGAAGAGTGGACAAATCACAGCAGGAGATTTCGACAACAATGGCTTTATCGATTTGTTTATTGCCGTCTTTACCGAAAAAAAATGGAAGAACTTTATCTTTTTAAACGATTCTTCCCATAGGTTTACCGACCAGTCAGAAAACATGGGTATATCAAACGGACAAAATGAACTTGTTGCCACAGGAGATATTGATAACGATGGCGATATAGACCTTTACGGTTTTCGCCATGGCAATAATATTCTTTGGATTAACAATTTAAACAGCAACAACTACCTTCGTTTCCGGCTTACCGGCATAAAATCGAACAGTGTTGCAATAGGTGCAAGAATCTGGCTTTATGAAGCCGGGCACCTCGACGATAGCAACTATTTGTCCGGATACCGACAAACAGGAAGCAAACTTACCGGATGGAATTACCAAAACGAGCGCATTGCTCATTTTGGTGTGAACAGCAAAAAACGGTATGATGTAAAAATAGCTTTTCCGGCGGGGGAAACGAAGATATTGAAAAATCTTTCACCGGGAAGGACTATCAATGTGGCCGAAATGTCCGCCCCGGCTTCCTGGTTTTACATTTCGGAGAATAAAGCCCATGTTCTACTCCGAAACAAGGAGTTTCTTTCTTATCTCGCAGTCGTTATACTGGGGTTGTTCTTTTTGATGTTCACCATCTATTACGGTACAAAAGAGTTTCGCTGGGATGTGCGGCTGACCACCATCATCGTCTCGCTGAACCTGATTGTTTTTGCTATTTTGCTCATTGCACTTTACTCTGCTGAGGCCTATCTGAAATATTACCTGCCCCTTGCCGTGATTTTACTCGGCTCTTTCGGCCCCATTGGTTTTTTTCTCTGGATAAAAAGATTCTCCAACCTGAAATCGCAAAAAGAGAACGATTACGCTTTGTTTCAGGCTTTACAAAATTTCTCTCACGGGGCATGGGCATCAAGCAACCTAAACAGCCTCCAACTCTTTTTTGAGAATCTGACTACTGCCGATTTGCATGATGCTGACTACACCGCACCCTTTGAAAAAAGGAAAGAGACTTTCTTCAACCTGACACTTCCCGTGATAGAGGAGATTATTTCACTCACAAAAAACATTGAAGTCAACAAAGATACTGCACCAGAAATTGAAAAGCATAAAAACACGATAGTGGGATTTTTAATCTCTGATTTTTCTCATATAAATGCTGCCAGCAAGGAAAAGCTGAGTACAGCCATTATGAAGCTACGGGAATCACTTTCCGGACTAAAGAAAATTATTTTCGCCGGCCATTCCTGTTATCCGTTCCCGATACTGGAGAGTCTGCGGGACGAATTTGAAAATATGACTGCCGCCAACCGGATAAACTTGAAAATCATCAGTTTTCTGTCCGGTGATGACGCCGTCCTTATGGGCGCAACAGACCTTGCCGATATTTTGGAGAACTGTGTTCAGAATTCCATAAAAGCTATGGCCGAAAATGCTAACAAAGAGCTAATTATCAAGCTTATAAAAGGTGACCTTCGGACTTTTATTGAAGTTACCGATAACGGATGCGGTATTCCCGAAGAGAAACAGGAACAAATTTTCGAAAATGGTTACTCCACAACCAGCAGCACCGGCTACGGACTTTTTTATGCAAAAAACACCCTCACAAAATATGGCGGACGGATATACGTTAAGACCAGCATCCCAAACCAACGCACAACCCTCATAATTGAATTACAAAAAGGCAGTAAAAAATGAAACGATTAATATTGATTATTGACGATGATGTCAACTACACGGCAGATTTGGAATTGTTGCTAAAAAAGGATTTCCGTACGGTTTCGACAGAAAATATCCGGCAGGGGATTTCCATTCTACGACGGCATGCCCCCGACCTGATTCTGCTGGACCTCATGCTGAAAAATGGAGAAAGTGGTCTTTCGGCTATTGACCTGATTAAAATGGAAGATGAAAACGTTCCCATCATTATGATTACCGATTACAGCTCGGTGGAAACGGCTATAAAAGCCATAAAAAAAGGCGCTTATGACTATATCTCCAAAACAACCAAAATCTCAGAGCTGAAAATTCAAATGGAGAAGGCGCTGGAACACAGGCTCATCAAGTTGCGGGCAAAAACGCTGGAAGAAGATGTGGAAAAACCTTTCAAAGATTTGATTGGCGAAACAGCCATCATGCAACGGCTCAGGGAACAAATCAAGCTCTTTGCCGACAACAGCAGCACATTACTTATTTACGGCGAGAGTGGGACAGGCAAAGAGCTGGTAACCCGGCAAATTCATCAACTAAGCAACCGGGCAAACAAACCTTTTGTGGCCGTTAACTGCGCTGCTATTCCCAAGGATCTTTTGGAAAGTGAGCTCTTTGGACACGAAAAAGGGGCTTTCACAGGAGCTGTTTCGCGGAAACCCGGAAGGTTTGAGCTGGCCGCCGATGGCATCCTGTTTTTGGATGAAATCGGAGAACTTGACCAGCGGGCGCAGGTTGCCCTACTCAGGGTGCTGCAAGAAAAAGAGTTTCACCGTGTGGGAGGAACAAACCTTATAAAAACAAATGCCCGTGTAATTGCTGCCACTAACAGGAAGCTGGAAATACTGGTGCAAAAAGGACAATTCAGGGAAGACCTGTTCTACCGGCTGGAAATACTCCGCATCGACGTCCCCCCTTTGCGGGAAAGAAAAAAAGATATCCCGCTCCTTGTAAAGCATTTTGTTAAAGTAGCATCCGAAGAAGCCAAAGTTCCGCTGAAAAGCATTGCTTCGGGGGCATTAAAGCTATTCATGGACTATGACTGGCCCGGAAATGTCAGGGAGCTGTACAATTTCATCATGCGGGCGGTGGTACTTTCGCAGGCAAGCGATGAAATCCAAATAAATATTCCAGACCGCCAGAAGCTGGGTGATCTGGATTTTCTCTATCCTAATGAGAAAGCGATGGAAACCTGGGAAGAGATGATTGAAGCTCGCAAAAAAGCTGCCGACAGAGCCTCGCGTCAGGTGGAAAAATATTTCATCGAAAATATGCTGGAGAAATACAGCCATAACATTTCACATGCTGCTCAAGAGTTGGGTATTGACCGTACTACCTTGCACAAAACTATAAAACGGGTAAAAGAAGAGGAGGAAAACCGTGGCTGACAACAAAAATATTGTGCATAATGTATTAACTTTTACTCTTCAGATGAAAATTTCAAAATTTCTTTTTATCTCTTTTTTGTTGCTAACTTTCAGTGCATGCACAAAAACTCTACAGCCTCTTCCCGACTTTCCCATTCCAGCTGTTACCGGTGATGGATGGGAGGTATCATCGCTACATGCCCAGAATATCGATGCTTCTAAAATGGCCGAAGCAGACAAATCCCTGAAAAACGATCTTTCCTTCCGTAATATCCATACGCTGACCATTGCCAGAAACGGCAAACTGGTGTTGGACGAGTTTTATCATTCCGGGCCCTACGGTTATCATAAAGGTGATCTCGCCACCATGATGTCGGTAACCAAAAGCTTTACCTCCGTAATGGTGGGAATCGCCATAGACCACGGACTGATAAAAAACGTAAACCAAACGGCACAATCGCTCCTCCCTGACCTGAAAAATATCAACTGGTCAGCCGGAAAGGACAAAATCACTCTTGAAAACATCCTGACCATGTCGGCGGGTTTTGCCGGAACGGAAGACACCGACAGTCTGCTGGCAAATAATTACGCACAATACATGTTTTCAAAACCTTTGGTTCACACACCGGGAGTAGTCTTCGGTTACCGGACAGCGCTGACCAATACCCTTGGTGATATTCTAACCACAGCCATATCACCGATGCATATAAGTATCGGAATGTTTATGGACAGCCTGTTTTTTCAACCTTTGCAAATAAAAAATTACGATTGGTACTACAAAAATGACAAAGGGCAACCTGAGCTGGGAGGAGGCCTTTTTCTGGCGCCCCGCGACATGATAAAGCTGGGGCAACTAGT
>CAYYOW010000092.1:0-8613 GCA_964473395.1 uncultured Lentimicrobiaceae bacterium
ATTAAACGCATACTGGCTGACTCACTAAAGTATGAACCAAATAATGAAATTGTTTATCGCGACCTGACACGGTATAACTATTTTGAGCTAAATAAGCGGATACGAAAGCTTGCCAACGTTCTTCGGAATTTGGGTATTCAGGCTGGCGATGTGGTAGCTGTTTTGGAATATGATTCGCCTCGCTATCTGGAGCTTTTCTTTGCTGTTCCCATGATAGGAGCCATACTGCACACTGTAAACTATCGGCTGTCTCCTGAGCAGGTGCTTTACACTATGAATCATGCTGAAGATAAGATTGTTTTTACCAACACCGATTTCCTACCACTTTTAAAAGGTATTAAAGAAAAGCTTACGGCTTC
This sequence comes from uncultured Lentimicrobiaceae bacterium, assembly GCA_964473395.1. Taxonomy (GTDB): domain Bacteria; phylum Bacteroidota; class Bacteroidia; order Bacteroidales; family F082; genus Sulfidibacterium. The sequence continues at coordinate 360 of CAYYOW010000092.1, forward strand.
GGTACCCTGCATTTTAATGACCGATAAGGAAGAACTACCCGAAGAAGATTTGACCATCTCAGGTGAATATGAAGAGCTATTAAGATCGGCAAGCGACCTATACGAGTTCCCTGATTTTGATGAGAATTCGGTGGCCACTATGTTCTATACCACCGGCACCACTGGCAATCCGAAAGCTGTTTATTTTTCTCACCGCCAGCTGGTTCTGCATACGCTGGCAGGAGGTATGCTTTTCGGCAGCTACGACTCTGCCTGCCGATTCCGCTCAGATGATGTATATATGCCCATCACGCCCATGTTTCACGTTCATGCCTGGGGTGTTCCTTATCTGGCCACAATGTTAGGCGTAAAACAGGTTTATCCGGGTCGTTACGAGCCGGAGATGTTGCTTCGCTTGTTGTTAAGCGAAAAGGTAACATTCTCCCATTGTGTTCCAACCATTTTGCACATGCTGGTATCCAGTCCGGTAGCAAAAGCAGTTGATTTGAGCCGCTGGAAAGTGGTTATCGGAGGGGCTGCGCTTCCGGCAGGTCTTGCCAAAGCTGCAAGTGAGCTGAATATTGATGTTATTACCGGCTACGGCATGTCGGAAACCTGTCCCATTCTGTCCGTTACTTATTTAAATAAAGAAGGTAGAAAGCTGGAGCTGGACAAACAGGTAGAGCTGAGAACCAAAACCGGCGTTGCTATTCCTCTGGTGGATATGAAAGTGGTGGATGAAAACATGAACCCACTGCCACAGGATGGTGAATCGGTTGGCGAAATTGTAGTGCGTACGCCCTGGCTTACACAGAGTTATTATAAAGAAGAAGAAAAAAGTAAAGATCTTTGGAAAGGAGGGTACCTGCATACGGGCGACGTAGCTTATGTTGATAGCAAGAACTTCTTTAAGATTACCGACCGTATTAAAGATGTCATCAAAACAGGTGGCGAATGGATTTCCTCGCTTGAACTGGAGAACCTCATCAGCAAACACCCTTCGGTTTCCGAGGTTGCCGTGGTGGGAGTTCCCGATCCAAAATGGTCGGAACGCCCTTACGCCATTGTCGTCCCAAAAGCGGATGCCAAAACCACAGCAGAGAATATCCGGCAGTTTTTGCAACAATTTGCTGAAGACGGCACCATCAACAAGTGGGCTATCCCTTCTCGTATTGACTTCGTGGGAGCCATTCCAAAAACTTCAGTAGGGAAAATTGATAAAAAACGGATCAGGGCGGAGTATCGGGAATAAGCGTTGCTGCCATAAATTTTATGGAAATAACTGTTTTAAAGAGGCAGCTGGTTTTATCCCATCAAGCATATTTTGAATAGATGATAGAGAGATATTGTCAAAGGTAGTTCGTTCGACAGTGCTGTCTGACAATACGATATTCCCGGAGACTTCAAAACTGGCCATGGCCCCTGTTTTACCTTCTCCAACCAATTTGCGTTTATCTCTGAGAAATATAAATAACCGGTAATGCTTGTGATGTTTCACGACCACCAGATTTTCGGTATGATACTCCGGATTTAATTGATGCCACTTCGTCAGGAAGGCGTCTGCATATTTCACTATTACACCACTTATGGGGCTTTCTAAAAGCAAGAGGTTTGCATAGTAATAGGGATGAGAAATTCTTATCTTGTCGTTGTTTAGGATAACCGCTTCGGGAGATATGTTTATGTTTTCCACAGGGAACTTTTCAGTGGTTACCTGCATGTGTTCGTGCTGTTCGATGGAGGCTCCGGCAAGGCCATTGAAAATACCACGAAAACAGCCGTTGGTTTTATCAAGAAAGTCGAGCAAGAACGCGATGATTTCCTTTCGGTACAATTGAGGACGGTGCTCTTTATTAAAAAGAGTGAAATGGTTATTGGTAAGGTAGGCAAAATTTGCACCGAGGAAAAATTCTTCATCACTCAGTCGGACAGGATAAATAATTTCTGCCGGATTCTGTATTCTGATATTTTCAGGACAAAGGTAACAGGCTTTTTCCTGTTCGTCTTTATTTATCAGATTTCCAGCATCCGGTGCAGAAGCAATAACCCCCCTATCAATCAGTAGTTTATGATTCTTTCTCAGCTCGCGGTCAGGATTCCATTGTATGTGAAAAGTTATCCCTGTTTTTTCGTCAGGAATATCATAAAATTCCTTGTTCGTCGTATCTGCCGGATCGGCAAGCACAAATCCGCTTTCAACCTGTTGCCTGTAAAGAAGCAATAAGGTGGCACAAAGGCCATAAGAATTCTCAAGAGAGGTAAGTTTTTTAACAAGTTTCTCTTTCTCAGAGGCCTTAAACTTTCTTGTTTTCTCATATTCTTTCAGGAGCTCGTCATTAAACCCGAAACGTTCGCTGAGAATATTTTTATAATCCATCACAGGGATTTAAGGTGTTTTAAGATCAAATCTGTTGCATCTAATTCCGGCAGGTCAAAGTCTTTTTCACAACTATTTCCAAGAGCGTCCGAAACAACCCGATAGTATCCTCCGGCGGTTTTCTCCCAGGTATATTTTTCTTTTACCAACCGGATGACTTTGTCGGCATATTCTTCATAATTTTCGAGGGCTTTTGTTATCCCCCGGGCAATATCTTCTGTATCCGCAGGGTCAACAAGTATTCCCATGTCATTCTTGAAAATATCACCGGGGCCACCGTTTTTGGTTGTTACGGGAACCAAACCGCAGGCTCCGGCTTCAATAGGGGCCAGACCAAAAGGCTCATAAAAAGCGGTCAGTACAAATACAGAATGTTTTAAAGCAAAGTATTTATACGCTCCCGCCAACTCCTTCTGAGAGGCTAAATCGTGAAAAAACACCTTATCACGAAGCTGATACTTATCTATCTCATCTATGATAGATTGTAATATAGCCCTTTCTTTCTCAGGTAGTTTTCCAACCTCTTCATAAGGATTTTTCATTCCGCGCAGGAATATTCTTAGTGTTGCCTTTTGCTGTAACTCATTACTCTCTGCATATGCCCTGACAGCAGAAATATGATTTTTTTTATCATCGAGACGACTGGAAAGGATAATTCCCGGCTTTTGTGTTTCTCCCCCTTCTTTTTCGATACGGCTGAATAATACACTGTCTTTTTCATCTACATTTTGGTTGAACAAGCCGGAATTCACCCCGGGAGGAATTACGGCAAATTTTCCGGCTTCCTCCACATTTACCGCACCGCGATAAAGGGGATGTGAATATTGTTTGTAGCGCTCCATGTCGGTAGAGGTGATAATGGTGTCGGCATATTGCAAGCTTAACCGTTCGGCCTGAATTCGTCGGCTAAAGTGGTACCATTGATCTATTTTATTAAAATCGGGTTCTTTTTTGTAAAGCTTATCCAGTTTTTGTGCTCCCAGCGAATGTCCGGTAAAGGTAAAAGGTATTCCTGTTTTCTTTTTCAGGAGTACGGCAGCATAACCACCATCACCGTAATGTGCTGTGGCATAATCCGGTAATTGTTTCCCGTAAAAACGGGTAATATTATCTACCCATTCGGGGATGTGTTGCCACAGCAGTTCTTTCCTCAAAAAGGAATTTTTTCCACAGGGAATACGTACGATCCTTAGGCGGTGGGAAATGTCCGGATAATAAGATATTTCCTTTTCAAACTCGGCACTCCATCCGTCTCCTTTAAAGCGGCGGGTAATAATGTCAACTTTAAGGTTGGGATATTGCTCAACCAGAGCCCTGCTAATTTCTTTCACATAAACAAGTTGCCCACCGAAATCTGCGTGCTCGGTCAGGTGAGAATCTTTTTGGTCGAAGTTACCCTGAGGATTTAAAAATATAATATGCATGGTGTTTATTTCACAAAATGAACGTTAAAATATTTATCTATTATAATGTCTGCTTTGTCTTTGTGCTTACTGATAATTTCGTGTTCTATCTCCAGCACTTCTTCGATAAAAGTATCCATAACCTCTCTGCCTCTTTTATGACGATCTTCTATGGTGTCAAAGCGGTCACGATCAATAAAAATACGTTTATCAATATTTTTCAATAAGGAAGTATAAGTCCCTTCGGCAATACAGACTTTAATGCCAGTCATGTCAAATACTTCTGTCGTAATCCGGTTTTCAGGGTAAATAACCAATGGTTTTTCAATAGTTTTAACTCCTTCTTTGGCTGCTTTCAGGTGTTGATCTATGAGGCTCAGATTAACTTCCTCTGTCCCAACCCACATTAAATCAGCCCTTCTTTTTTTATCGTTAGAGAAAGGAGGCAGGCGAAAGTAATCATCCTGCTGGAAAACCTTAACCTTAATTCCCTGATTTTCCAACTGCCCGGCAATAGCAGTTGCAATAATTGATTTGCCGGCGCCAGACTCCCCGGCTACCGATATATTGTATATCCCCTTTGTTTTTTTTATTTCCGGTAGCAAAGGTTCCATAATATTCCAAGCTGTATGCCGGTTTTCGTCATTCAGATTTATAACATCTCCCTTCATAATTTGACAATTTATTCAAGCTAAAAATATATTTTGTGCGGCTTTTTCCGCGAAAATTACACCGGCTGCTGACCACAATTGATGTTTTGTTCCGCCAGTTGACCAGTTGTTGGTATTTATATACTCGTAAAAACCATATTGTTTATCCGGCATTTCCACGCCTCGATATAATGCCTTTCTTAATTTATCGGCAAGTTCTCTCTCTTTTGATTTATACAGCCCTGCTATCAGCAAGCCGTTAAACACAGGCCAAACGCCTCCGTTTTGATATTCACCAGGCCAATTCCTAAACTGATACGTCCAGTTGTTTTGCAATGTATTCCATTGAATATCCGTGTCTTTTATAACAGGCCAGAAGGCGGGAACAAGGAAGTCTTCCAACCCGGAAGCAATGTTTTCAATATGGGTTGTTATTTTATGCTTTTGAGATTTCTTGTTTATGCCGAGAATTAAAGTAAGAGCATGTGCCAGACAGTCGAAATAGGTTAGATATCCGGAAGGCTTAAAGCCTGCCATCCAGTGATTTGCCGTACCGGATTCCAGCTGATGAACAAAAGCCGTTTTATGATAAGCCCGGCTTTTGTTATTTGCGTAAGGCCAGTAATTTATCATAATAAGTTCTTTTAGTATTCGGGCTTTTTCAACGTATAATTTAGAGGTATACACCCGGGAGGCTTCTTTTAGAGCCCAGTAATAAAGCAATTGTTCAGTGAGGCTGTAACCTTCGAGTACAAATTCGTCTGCCCAGTTTCCCCCTTGCGGGACATACAGTAGTCCACGGCCGTTGAATTCCCAAATCGCAAGTGTTTTAAATATTCTCCGTATAGCTCGTTGCATCTCCTTTATAAAACTTCGGTCTTTGGTTTTCCTGAAATAAAGGAAAGTACCTATTAGAAACCACAACCCGGCATCAACTTTTCCTGTTAGTGTACCATAACTTACCTTTTTCACCTTGCCTGGGGTATCTATTTCCATATTGGAGGGAATCATACCATCGCTATGTTGGTTCTTTTTCAAGGAAACCAGGGTTTTTCTCATGCCTTCTATCAACTCTTTTTCATCTGTCAGGAGAGCACTCAAGCCGGCAATTACACTATCTCTGGCCCAAATTCGATGATAATTTACCCTGAAATCTGTAGAAGCTACAAAACCGTTGGAAGTTATTCCCTGTCTGAGTAACGCCACTGCTCTGTGATATGTCTCTGTGCCATCCATCTTTACCTGAAACAATAAACCAGGATCAAAGTAGCTGCAAGGGCTGCAACGGCCTGGAAACGGTAATTTTTATACCAGGGCGTTCCTTTCAACATGAGGCTTTCTTCTTTAAAGAATCTTCGTGACCATGTATAATTTGCAACTGCCTCCACAGGTGGTGGGTCAGTAAACAGCGATACGGGAACAATAATAAAAGCTGTTACCATCAATAACACCGGGGCCACCAATAAGAACTGGATATGTGCCAACCATGGAAAAGCCGCCGGATTCATAAACCGGACATAAACGGTAAACAGGGTAAAGACAAATCCGCCGATTAAACCTGAAAATGCACCTGTGGCATTGCTACGTTTCCAAAATAGGCCCAATAAAAATACCGCCACAACAGGGGGCGATATTAGAGCAAGGACCATCTGAAGATACTTAAATAGCGAAGAAAAATCAGCTATCAGAGGAGACCATGCAGCGGAGATAATCACAAAAATACCGGTAAAAATTTGTCCGATTCTAACCAGTTGCTTTGGTTTCAGGCCAGGTCTAAGGTTACTCACAAAATCCATTGTCATCAAAGTACTTGCCGAATTAAGTGTCGCACTGATACTGGAAGAAATAGCGGCTATCAGTCCTGCCAGTACTATTCCCAGTATTCCTACGGGAAGTAAATTAAAGAGCATAGTAGGATAGATTAAATCGGGACTTGGCAGGTTAGGATAAAGCATACGACCGATAATTCCGGGAAATACAACAATAAACAAACCAGGAAGTTTCAGCACACCGGCAAAAAGTGCTCCCCAGCGCCCATGGTCTGTATTCTTAGCACTGAGAACCCTCTGAACCATAAACTGGTTGGTTCCCCAAAAGTAAAAGCCGAGCAGGGGAACGCCAATCACCAGCCCTAGCCAGGGCATGGACTTATCACTCATAGGACGGATAAGGCTTAACATAGATTTTGGGGTTTCTGCAAATATTCGCGGTATATCGAAATTAATTTTTTGTAAAGCAAAGAAAGTTAAGAATATAGCGCCAAGCATAAGCAACACTCCCTGTACGGCTTCTGTGTACATCACTGCCGAGAGACCTCCGGTAATTGTATAAGCAGCTGTGATGAGAGCCAAAATTGCAACTATCTGCCATAATTCGAGCGAGGGAAATACCATCTTTACAATAATGGCTCCCGAATACAGAATACCGGCTGTGTCAATAATGATATTCCCAACAAGTGTAATAAACGAAAAATAATATCTTGAACGGATATCGAATCTGCGCTGCAGGAACTCAGGCATGGTATATACCTTGCTCCTCAAATAGAAAGGAAGGAAAAAGATAGCGAAGAAAACGAGTACTACCAACGCCATCCATTCGTAGTTAAAAACAGAAATACCCGTGCTGTAGGCGTCTCCGGCGAGGCCAACCAGCGCGGGGCTTCCCATATTGGCTGCATATAAGGTAATCCCGATTATAGGCCAGGTCATCTTCCTCCCAGCCAAAAAGTAATCTTCGTGTGTCTTGTTTTTTGTTTTTTTCCGGCTATAGGCCAACCCCCACAAGGTAATCCCCACAATGTAAACCAATATAATGGTAATATCAATGGGGCTTATAACAATATCTTTCATAGTGTATATTTAAAAACCGGTTTGGAAATTTACAAAAAAGAAGGGGGGCCAAAAGTACCATCCTGCTTTGGATATATGATTTACGGTTATGAAACGTTTTGGTTCCATGAAACAATTCATTTTCACGAAACTTTAATAAAAAAGCAAGTTAAAACTTTTGAGACAGCCCCTCTTTTAACAAAAAATTATCGATACTCGACTAAATTAATTCAACAGAAACTGAAAATTTTTATACTATATAAATCCGGTATTTTGTACCCGGATTTATATAGTATAAAATTAAAATAATTAAAGAACATATGACTTATTAAAAGTCGTATTGAAATGACAAAACTGCGGAGCGACCAAGTATAGGCCTGGCATAAAAGTACTGACTATTGACACTTGTCAGTCCTGACCTGGGATTTCCTTCGGTTAACCCGATTACATTAAACAGGTTATCTCCGGAAGCTGAAACGCTGAAATGCCGGGATATGGTATAATCCAAACGAGCATTAATTTGCGAAAATTGCGGTAGTACTTGTTTGTTAGCAGGGTTTGTATAACGTTTCCCAAAATATTGCCAGGTAATACTTGCATTGAGCCGACCAATCTGGTAAGAGGGCCTAAAGGTAAAATACAATTTAGGCAGACGTTGGATAACATGACCACTAAAGTCAATTGTTTTTGAGGGATCATTTGCAGGATGGTAAATCCAGTTATGATATCTCATATCCTGATAAGTACCTGTGAATGAAACATTAAATTTTCCAAACTTAGCAATAGCCTCTAGCTCCAAACCTTTGGCAGAAGTATTATAATATTGCTGTATAGCTTTAAGAACTCCGCCTTGCTGAACAAAATCCGTGAAAGCAATATGATTAAAATAGCTATAAAATCCGGTTGCAAAAAGAGCAATCTTAGACGAGTTATATTTATAACCAAATTCGTATTGATAGATGCTTTCAACTCTTGCAGAAGCAGGAAATCCGTTACTCGTTGATTCGGTACCGCCAA
>CAYYOW010000093.1:0-8573 GCA_964473395.1 uncultured Lentimicrobiaceae bacterium
GCGGCTTTAAATTTATCAGATCCGAAAGGATAAAAGAGTCTGAGAAAGAAATTATTGAGAAAACGAAAAAGCAAATGTGGGAAGGTGATAAACCCAAAGAAGATGACTAGCTGAGTATTGGGAAGTATTTAAGTTCCAAGCCTTCTTAAAATTTACATTAATCACTTAATGTAAATGCCAGACATGAGTTTGGTATGATGTTTATGAATGGGTTATGTGTCAGACAAAAAATACTCAGCTAAATATATTGAAAACTTCACAGATATTTAAAACACCTGTATTATTAGAAAAATGAACGCAAGATGAACAACAAAATACCAGGTGATGTAACAGAGTTGCAGAAACTATTTTATCAAACCCACAATTATCTCGATAGTGAGAAAAAGGATAGAATTCTGGTTTTAGGTATCGGCAACTATTTAATGGGAGATGAGGGTGTTGGCGTACATGCTATTCACGCACTAAGCAAAACAAAACTTCCTGAGTATGTTGATATTATGGATGGCGGAACCGGCAGTTTTGATTTGATGCCCATTCTGGCGCAATATCCTTTGGCAATTTTTATTGACGCCACCATGGATTTCAAATTACCGGGAACCATTGATGTGATTTATCCCAAGTTTGCCAAAGATTTTCCAACCGTGCTTAGCGCCCACGATGTCGGGTTGAAAGACATGATTGATGCATTGGAATTTAAAAATGAACTTCCTGATATTGTCCTTATTACCATATCAATAAAAGAGATGAATCCCATGACTATTGAATTAACAGAACCCATAAAGAGAAGTGTTCCTAACATAGTTGATACGGTTTTGGATGTCTTAGTTAAAATTAACAGAACAGAAAAACAACTGTAGATTAACTGCTTTGTTTTTCATCAAAAGCTTACTCATTTCTGACAAATGAGTAAGCTTTTTTATTTAAAAACATGTTATGTAGATCAATATAATATGGTATTTTTGAAAAAAGAAATGAAGACTTTTCACATACATATTAAAGGCATTGTTCAGGGAGTAGGCTTTAGACCTTTCGTTTATAAACAGGCGAAACAGAACAACTTAAAAGGATGGGTTAACAATACAACTGACGGCGTTCATATTCAAATTAATACCGATTTAACTTCGGCTAACAGTTTTTTGCAGGAGTTGTTAAACAACCTTCCGCCACTTGCAGTAGTTACTTCCTCTAATATTAGCGAAACAGACTTGCAAGACTACTATGGTTTTGAAATAATTCAAAGCGAAAGCAATGCCAAACCAAATCTGTTACTTACACCCGATGTGGCTATGTGTAAAGATTGCCGCAATGAATTATATCATCCCGAAAACAGGCGCCTTCAATATCCGTTCATAACCTGTACCAATTGCGGGCCGCGATTTTCCATCATTAAAAAGCTGCCTTACGACAGGGTTAACACGACTATGGCACCTTTTGAAATGTGTGATGTATGTCGGGAAGAGTACAATAATCCTATGGAAAGGAGACACTTTTCGCAAACCAATTCCTGCCCGGAATGTGCTATAGAAATGCAACTTTACGAAAATAATCAGTGGACAAAGAATTTCACAGATCTCGATTATATCGTTGAGAAATGGAGAGAAGGAAAAATAGTGGCCATTAAAGGAATTGGCGGATTTTTACTAACTTGTGATGCTACCAGCCTGAAGGCTGTTAATACCTTACGTAAGCGAAAAAGAAGACCATCCAAACCATTTGCCCTCATGTATCCAGACTGTATGGCAATTAATAAAGATGCCATTCTTAAGGAGGATGAGAAAAAAGAATTGGAGAGTATTTATGCACCGATTGTTTTGCTGCCTGTTCGTCCCCTTTCGGAGAGGAAAAGCAATCTTGCCCTTGAGGCAATCAACAAAGGCCTTTTGCGTATCGGGATCATGCTTCCTTATACTCCCCTATATGATTTGCTGCTGCAGAAGTTTAATAATCCGATAATTGCCACGAGTGGGAATGTCACCGATTCGACCATAATCTTCGAGGACGAAAAAGCTGTTGGGGAATTATCTAAAATAGCCGATATTATTTTACTTAATAATAGAGAGATTGTTGTACCACAAGATGATGGCGTTATTCAGTTTAGTGAAAAAAACCGACAAAAAATTACGCTTCGACGCTCGAGAGGAAAAGCACCCGTTTATATCAACGCAAAACTCACACTTCCTGAAAATACCGTTTTTGCAGCCGGTTCGATGCTAAAAAGTGTTTTTGGACTTATTAACAGCCAAAATATATACATAAGCCAATATCTCGGAAATACTGAAAGTTTCGATGCGCAATTGAATTATGAAAAAACCTTTCGTCATTTTCAACAAATCTTAGAAGCGGATATTGATACCGTAATTGTTGATAAGCATCCCGACTATTTTTCAACGCGTTTTGCTAAGAAACTGGCCGGAAAGAACATGGCGAAAGTGTATGAGTTACAGCATCATGTTGCGCATTTGTTTTCGGTTATCGGTGAAAATAATCTGCTTTACTGTAAGGGTAAAGTTTTGGGCGTTATTTGGGATGGAACAGGTTTGGGAAATGATGGTAATATTTGGGGGGGGGAATTTTTCGTTTATGAAAAGGGTGAAGTGGAAAGAGCTTTTCATCTCGACGAATTTGACTTTATTTTAGGAGATAAGATGCCAAAAGAACCACGAATATCGGCATTGGCTATTGCACATGATATTGAAGGCTCGGAAAAATATCTTAAAAGAAAATTCACCGATATCGAATGGAAAATATACCAAAAGATGCTCGGCAAGGAGGGAAACCTGAAAAGCACCAGCATGGGCCGTCTTTTTGATGCGGTTTCATCAGTACTTTTAGGCTGTGATATACATCGTTTTGAGGCTGAAGCATCCATGCGGCTGGAAAACCTGGCCACAGATTATTATTACAATAATAAAATGACCCAGGCCGATTCTTATCTTAAAGAAAATAATGTTCCGCGAAACTTTGTAAAATATTTGTTTAAAGAAATCTTCCACGACCTTGATACTGGAGTGGCGAAAGAAATTATTGCAGCAAAGTTCCATTTAAGCTTAGTTGACTATATTATTCGTGTCGCTAACAGGTTAAATATAAACAGAATAGTCTTTAGCGGAGGCGTTTTCCAAAACGCCTTATTGGTTGATATGATTCTTGACTTTATGCGTGGGAAATTTGATCTGTATTTTCAAAATGAATTCTCACCCAACGACGAGGGTATCCCTTTCGGACAATTGATGTACCTTGCAGGAAATAAGCTAAAACATAGCGTCTGACTTTAGAAACTCTATACCATTTGACAAATGAAATACTTATCAGAATACCGAAATCCGGAACTTGCCAAAAAGGTTCTGCGGGAAATAGGGAAGACTGTTACCAAATCATGGAATATTATGGAGGTTTGTGGTGGGCAAACCCATAGTCTTGTAAAAAACGGTATACTCAGTGTTCTGCCTAAAAAGATAACTATGTTACATGGCCCGGGATGCCCAGTTTGTGTAACGCCACTTAATTTGATAGACAAAGCCATATATCTTGCTGAAAAGAAAGCTGTTATCTTGTGTAGTTTTGGCGACATGCTAAGGGTTCCGGGTTCAAATAAAAACTTGTTAGAAGCCAAGGCACAGGGAGCAGATGTAAGAATTTTGTATTCGCCTTTGGAAGCAGTAACGCTGGCCAAACAGAACCCGGATAAGGAAGTGGTCTTTTTTGCCGTAGGCTTTGAGACTACCGCCCCTGCCAATGCACTTTCTGTATTACATGCCGAAAAACTCGGTCTAACAAATTACTCCATCCTCACGTCCCATGTTTTGGTTCCGCCAGCCATTAAGGCTTTAATGGAAGACCCTGAAAGTCACATTGACGCCTTTCTGGCAGCTGGACACGTATGTTCTATCATGGGCTATTGGGAATACTTTCCTTTGGTTGAAAAATATAAAATCCCTATTGTGGTAACCGGTTTTGAACCGTTAGATTTGTTACAAGGCATCTTAATGGTTGTCAAACAACTGGAAGAAGGACGTGCAGAGGTTGAAAATCAGTATGTTCGCATGGTCAAAGAGAAAGGCAATACGACCGCTCAAAAGATTATCTCTGATGTATTTGAGGTTGGAGATCAAATGTGGCGTGGGATAGGAACAATCGGGAAAAGCGGCTTCCATTTGCGAGGGAAATATGGCCGATTCGATGCCAATAAAAAGTTTTCTATCCATATTAAAATGGCCAGTGAAAATAAAGAGTGTATTGCCGGTAATATTATGAAAGGAATCAGTAAACCTTTCGAATGTTCTCAATTCGGTAAAAAATGCACGCCTCAAAACCCCCTCGGTGCTCCAATGGTCAGCTCCGAAGGTGCATGTGCAGCCTATTACAATTTTTCTACAATTTATAAAACAATGGACCTCTAATGGAATAAGAAGATGAAAAAAAGTTTAATGAAGTTACAATGTCCACTTCCAAAATTTGATTTTGATATTATCACTTTAGCTCACGGCAGCGGTGGTTTATTAACTAATAAATTACTTGAAAGCGGTGTTTTCAGCTTGTTAAAAAACGAAGAACTGGACCAGCATCACGATGGCGCTTTTCTAAAAATGAATGGAGACATTGCTTTTTCAACAGATAGTTTTGTTATTTCTCCCGTTTTTTTTCCCGGAGGTGATATCGGTGAGTTGGCCGTTAACGGAACCGTTAATGATGTGGCCATGTGTGGCGGTATTCCACAATATTTATCTTTAAGTTTTATTTTGGAAGAAGGTTTACCTATTAAAGAGTTTTGGGATATATTGGTTTCCATAAAGTTTGCGGCGGAGAAAGCTGGTGTGAAAATAGTTACCGGCGACACCAAAGTAGTCAACAGGGGGAAAGGTGATAAAATCTTCATTAATACTACCGGCCTCGGGCATATTCATCCCAAAGCAAATATTAATTTAACGAACATTAAAAACGGCGATAGAATTATTGTCAGCGACAGCATTGCTACTCACGGAATTGCCATCCTATCGGTGAGGGAAGGGCTTGAATTTGAAACCAGTATCGAAAGTGATACCCGCAGTTTAAATGATTTAACAACCTTGTTGTTAGATAAATTTGGTTCAGACATTCATCTTTTCCGCGATCCGACAAGAGGCGGATTAGCCAGCACCTTAAACGAAATTGCCATGGATAGCAACATGGGTATAGAGCTTCGTGATGAGGACATTCCCGTTGCTACTCAGGTAAAAGCCGCGTGCGAAATCTTAGGACTTGACCCGCTATACTCTGCCAACGAAGGAATTTTTATGATTTTCGTGCCGGACAATATTGCCGCTGAAGTGGTGAGCATATTGAGGACTACCGAAGATGCACGTCATGCCGCTATAATAGGGACAGTTGTAGATGACCACTACGGAAAAGTACTGATTACAAATACCTTAGGAGGAAAAAGGGTTGTTAATATGCCACTAGGAGAACAGCTGCCTCGCATTTGTTGAATTTAAGGATATTTTTATTTGTATATCCTCAATTTATCAAGTGCTTCCTGATATTTTCTCGCGTTCTTTTGATGCATACGGTTGGTTTCGGAAAAAACATGATAACCCGACAAATCACTTTTTGCACAGAAGTAAAGATAATGGGTTTTGTCGTAGTTGAGAACTGCATCAATAGACGAAATAGAAGGGATACAAATGGGTCCCGGAGGCAATCCCCGGTGACGGTAAGTGTTGTAAGGCGAGTCGATTTTCTTCTGCACATTCAGAACCCTGTGAATTTTCGGATTTCCAATGGCATAAATTACGGTTGGGTCGGCTTGCAACCGCCATCCATCGCGTAACCGATTTATGTAAACGCTGGCAATACGCGGTTTCTCAACATTTTTGTTGGTTTCCTTTTCCACTATAGAAGCCAAAATCATTACCTGAGTGGGTGTTAGCTCGATGGCGCGTGCTTTTTCGCGACGACTTTTATTCCAGAACCTCCTGTATTCCTTTATCATCCGGTCAACAAATTCTTTTGCCGTTGTATTCCAATAAAGCCGGTAAGTGTTGGGAATAAATAAGGTAGATACGGGTACTGTCCCGACACCGGCATTAGCCAAATTACTACTATCGTTCAAGAACTTAACAATATCTGCCGAGTCAGCCTCTATCTGCTTACCCACTTTGCCTGCCAGCTGGTAAATATCGCGTACATTGTTGAAAGTAACATTCACGGGAACCTGTTTCCCTGCCCGCAACATGTCCACCAACTGGTTATTGGTCATACCATTCACAAGAATATAACGACCCGGTTTAACCAGCTCCGGCAATTTTTTCTTCTGTGCCCACCATTCAAAATTTCTCCGGTGAATCACAAGCCCCTTGGCATAAAGAATATCTTTAAGCTGATCAAAATCAGCTCCTGTAGGGATGTAAATACTTACTGTCTCATCTTCGGGTGTCCACACGTTAGTACCACTAATCACCTGATAAACAAAATACCCGGAAATAGCTGTCAACAATATCAAAACAAATAACAGCCGGAATACAAACTTACGAAACCTGCTGTGTTGTTTCGTTGTCTTTCCATATTTTGAATGGTAGTAAGCCATAACACCAATGTTATTTTTCTTTTAATCTTTAACAATAAGTTGCAGGAGGTTCTCATCAACCCAATTCCCGTTTTTCCTGTTCCACTCCTTTTTTACTCCGGCAATTTCAAATCCACGGCTTTTAAAAAGCCGCAAACTTGCTTCATTCCCGTTTTCGATGTTGCAAAAAAGCTGATGCAAATTTAGAAAATTAAATCCATAATCAATAAGAATATCCAGTGCGGTACCGGCAAACGATTTTTGCCGGTAGCTTTCAAGAAGGACGATTCCGACACCTCCCCTGCGGTTTACAGCATCCAATGCAAAAAGGTCTATCGTCCCAATCGTTTTGGTTTCATTATTTTGAGTATGCTCGATAATAAAGCGTACCTGGCCTGCTGCAAACGGATCTTGTTTGTTTATCGAAAAAACATATTGCTCCATATCGAAGCGGGCAAAAGGGACAAGTGTCTGCGAAACATGCCAAAGTTCAGGCATGTTTTCCAGTCGAAAAAGGAAGTCAATATCCTGAGGCTCGACAGCTCTTAATTTTATGGCATCTTTTTGTAACATGATAAAGCAAAATTGCATAATTCCATTGAATTAAACGCAATTTTTGTCATTTTCTTTTCCATCACCGGAAAATCCGACATAACTTCCGGTATTTTTGACAGGATAATCAGGAATAATTTTTACACATTCATCTCGTATCCATGGTTATATTCACTAAAATAATTTACTTTAGCCTTCTTAATATTTAACCCCTGGATACTGCCTAGCATGGACGACAAAAACAACACCTCCCTCAACGTTATCAAAATTGCCGGAGCTCTGGTTATCATTGGTCTGCTTTTGTGGTATTTCTCCGATATTGTAGGATACGTGATAGCAGCCACCTTTATCGGATATCTTGGAATTCCTCTAGTGAAATATCTTGACCGGATTAAGATAAGGAGATACAAGATACCCCACGCGTTGAACGTTGTTGTCACGCTACTCCTCATGATTACCATTTTTCTGGGCTTTATTGTTTTGGTTGTCCCTTTAATTTTGAAACAGGCTGACATCATTACCTCTATCAATATCGATGCCGTCTTTTCCCACTTTCAGGAGCCACTTGCCAGATTGCGACATTTTCTTGTCCAGTACAATATCACAAACTCTAACACGACCTTAAGTAGTCTTTTGTATGAGCAGCTAAGACAAATCATTGATTTAGCTAAGTTTACCAATATTTTTTCGGCTATGATAGGGACAACAAGTTCTTTTCTCATGGGTGTTTTTATCATTTTGTTTCTCACCTTTTACACGATGCTGGAACCGTACTTATTAAAAAACTTCATCTTAAACTTAACACCCGCAAAATACGAACATGAACTGAGCAATGTACTCCTGGACTCACGGAGGCTACTCACACGATATACTTACGGGGTTTTTACGGAAGTAGCTATCATGATGACGCTGGAAGTTATCGGATTAACGATTTTTGGTATTCCCAACGCTTTACTCATTGGTTTTCTGGGGGGCCTTATGAATATCATTCCCTACCTCGGCCCCCTCATTGGAGCTACCGCGGGTATTGTTCTGGCAGTATTATCACAACTGGCAATGGGATATTATGACAGCATTTTCGGTACAATTCTCATCGTGCTGGGTGTATTTGGTGTTGCCAACATGGTTGATAATTTCGTACTTCAGCCACAGATATATTCTAAAAGTGTGAGAGCACATCCAGTGGAAGTTTTTCTCGTCATCATCATTGGTGGCAAACTGGCCGGTATTACAGGCATGATTCTTGCTATACCTTTTTACACCGTAATAAAAGTGGTGGCGCGACAGTTTATGAATCATATGCGGGTCGTAAAGTTCTTAACACAGCGTATGTAGTTTGACTTTTTTAACAAAGAATGCGTAACTTTTTTTGCAAAAAAAGCTATAACAAAATAATATGGAATGTTTAACCTTAAAAATTTAATCCCATGAGCAACAATAAATCACATTCAGGATTTGCCTTCTTTTCAGGCATGGTCAT
>CAYYOW010000094.1:0-8540 GCA_964473395.1 uncultured Lentimicrobiaceae bacterium
CTATTTTGGTAAAGTCACAGAAGCCAATAATGTTCCTGCAAGACAGCAGGTCTTCAGTGCGAAGGTGATTACTGACTTTTCGGTGGGATACAACCTTTCCCATAGCTTAAATATTACTGTTGGTGCTAACAACATCTTTGATATTTATCCTGATGAAAATATTCCGGAGAATCGGAGTTCCGGAAGATTTATCTGGTCGAGAAGATCACAGCAGTTTGGCTATGCCGGCAGATTTGTGTTTGCCCGTCTGCGTTTCGACTTGTAAACCGAACCCGGATAATAATTTTCTTTTTAGAAAAGACAACCTCTTTACTTTTGTGAAGAGGTTGTTTTCTTTTCATCACTTACCAAAACAAAAAAATCCGGTTCAATTGTGAACCGGATTTTTGCGCCTCCACCAGGACTTGAACCTAGGACCCTCTGATTAACAGTCAGATGCTCTAACCAACTGAGCTATGGAGGCGTGTTTTTCTCTGAATGAGGGCGCAAAGATAGAGAATAATTTTTATTAGCAAATAGTTTTAAATTTTTTTTTTCGGCTTTCGAACTGAATCTTTACATTTGATAAGTTGTTTAAAATTATTTTTTCAGAGTCCTGGTTTTAATCGTATTTCATATACTTTTAGATAATCATTGCGCTAAATATAAATTGTTGAAAAACAAGCAGATAAAATATCAGAATGTTATCATTCCTTTTTTGTTAATGTTGGGAATGATTTATTCTTCAAATGCTTTGGCGCAGAACCATTTGTTGAGTGACGTTAAGATCAGTGTTACATTTTCGTCTGCTCCCACCAACGTCAGGCCAGCATTTACTTATCTGAAATACAACAAAGCTTTTGCACTTGTCTTGCAGGCCGATGATGGTGCTACCGATATTTACAACAAAGTCTTTCCGCTTTTTGCTGGTAAAGATGGTAATCCCGGCCTCTTTATGGGTGATGGTACCGGAAACAATGTGCCTTTTTCCATGGAGGTCAACTATTTTACTTTGAAAGCAAGAAAAGATGTTCACGAAACAGATACGACAAATTATCTCAGTTGGAAGAAAATAAACGACCTTTGGCAAAACGGTTACAGTGTTGATAACCGTGGATTTGTCGATCCGGCCTATGGCTCTGAACAGGATTATCAGGTACAGCGCAACGTAAGTTATACCATAAAAATGACAGCCCCTTTTACCAAAGGGGGTATTACCATGGACACTTACGTACTGCCGCCGAATGGTACTGACCAAATGGTTCCTGCCCGTAATGTCGGATATATTGCCTTTTTCCGTAACCCCTCCATCGACCTTACCTCCAATCCTATAGACCTTGAATCAATTAATCAGCTTTTTTACCCCCCCCGCCTTTTTTTACGTAACCGGATAGATGACAATCTGTTTAACAATGTGCAGATCATGGCTTTACAGAGTAATAGCCACCACCACTGGATGGGTATTTATAACTTCCAGAAATTTGGTGTTTCACCGGATGCCTCTTTTGCTTCTTTCAAAAGCCAGATGGAACAGGTGGCTGCTGCTTACGGAAAGAATGGAGTCGATAATATCTGGGTGGCCGGCGATCAGGAGGTATTTGAGTACTTTTTGCTGAAAGAAAAAGTCGCACTGCTTAAAAGTACACTGGGCAACGTTACACAGATTAGTTTTGCGGGAAATAAAATACCCGGAAATATGCACTGGTATGCCCTTACCCTGATGGTTACGGGCGACCAGCCTATTACCGATGTTCAGGTACAAGGGGCTGAGTCGTCATCTCAGGTTATACATGGCGATACTGTTATGATTAATTTCTCCTGGAACGGACGCATTATTGAACCTGAAGAACAGCTGGCAGCAAGATATATTCAGCTGGCAAAAGATGACTCCAGTGCTTCCAATTGCCTTATTGCTTCCGATTATGTGGACGCCATTCAAAATCCTGATACGCTCATAAAGTATCATGATGAACTATGTGCGCAAAACTTTTCTTCGTTAGATGCTTATTGCAGTTATCATTTTACAGTCCCCGATATTACCCTCTGTCTTGGAGACACGGCTCTGTTAAAAGCCCCTGATGGTATGAAGCATTACCTCTGGAATACCGGGGACACGGTTCAAAGCATCCTGGTTTCACCACTGCAAACTACAAAGTATTGGGTGAATGTAACCACACAGAATGATGAAGGGGGATGGGATACCACGACTGTGTTTGTAAATCCGGTTCCTGTTTTTGACCACATTTCCGATACGGTAGTAACACAGCCAGGTGCTGACATCCTGCTTTGGATTTCGGGGGGCTATCCCAATTATTTGTGGAGTACAGGGGCTACCGATACTTCTATTCTGGTGAATCCGGTACGTAACACACTCTATTCTGTAAAAGTTACCAGTGCCAATGGCTGTAGCACAACACAAAAGTTTCTTGTTACACCTGATTATAATTATAATATTGATTTTAAATACGATACGGCTTGTTTTGGAGATAAAACGACACTTGTAAATGTGTCCACCGGTAAGGACAGTCTGTTGCAGGTTTCGTGGGATTTGAATATGGATGGGAAGTTTGATAATGCCACCGGCGACACGGTTATTTACACTTTTCCAAAAGCACAACTTTGGCTGGTGAGTATGCGGTTGACTTTTAAATCGGGAAATATTCTGACAAAGGTTCATCAGGTTCCGGTGGGCAGTAAGCCGGTAGTTGACTTTACCTATTCCGGACTTTGTTCTTCGGAAGGAAATACTCTTTTCACCGACAGTACATCACTGGACTTTGGAAACATCACCACGCGATATTGGGAATATGGCGATGGCCGTTCTGAATACCGGCCCAACATCTATGCTTACCATCAGTACTATCCGGGCAATTATACTGTAACGCTGGTTGTGGGCACCTCCTACGGCTGTTCCGACTCACTGTCGCAATCTTTTTCCATTTATGGATCCCCTGATATTGTGGTTCAGCGAAAAGATGGATCACAGGTTTATAATAACGATTCGGTAATATTTAATCAGGGCGATAGTGCCTATGTTCAGATTAGAAATCCTTCGGATTATGATTCCATTATTTGGCCGCCACACATCCTATCTCCTGATTATTATATAAAAAAAGAGGGAGAATACACTGTGAAAGCTTATGTAAATGTCTGCCCTGGGACATCGGTGTTTTACGGCGTTGCCAATGGCGGTGGCGGAACACCCGTAACATCAGCTCATGCCATGCCCTTTTTCACACCCAATGGGGATGGGTATAACGACAAATGGAAGGTGAACAACAAGGAGATAGCCAGCCCGTTTAAGCTGCGTATATACAACCGTGCCGGTAGTCTGGTCTATTCGTCAGAAAATTACAGCAACGACTGGAAGGGCGAATACAATGGAAATCCTTTGCCCCAAGGGACTTATTATTATGTGATTATCGACAATGCAGGTAAGAAATATACAGGAGCATTAAGCATCATTCGCTGATGAAAAGAGGGCTGACATATATCATTTTTCTGTTCCTGCTTTTTGGTGGTGGGTTGGCTGCACAGCAGGTCCCGCTCACCACGCAATACCTTTTCAATCCGTATGCGCTAAACCAGTCCATGGCAGGTTATTTTGATTATCCTGAACTTTACCTGGATTATCGTCGTGAATGGACAAACATTTCCAATGGCCCCCGTACAGTACGCCTGAATGGGTTTGGGAGTATCTATAAAGACAAAATGTGGCTTGGTGGTGAGATTTATATGGATAGAACAGGTATTATTTCACAGTTTAAAGCGAGTATCAGCTATTCCTATATCTTGAAAACGGGAGCAGATCAGCGTATCTTCTTTGGCGTTTGGGGCAACTATTTTCAAAATTCAATCAGCCTCTCAGACATGTCTGGCATTGATCCCAACGACCCTCTGCTGAATGGTGGCAAGGTGAACGGAAGTACTTTCAATACCGGATTTGGTATTGATTACAACTGGCGGGGTTTGAATGTGGGGTTTGCCATGCCCAATGCACTGACGGACAACAATTTTTATAAAAATTCTAATAAGCTGGAGTTCAAAATGCAGCGGGAATTTCTTTTTCATATTTCTTATCTTTTCTACCTGACCGATGATTGGCAGCTTCAGCCTTTTGCTGTTTACCGGAAAACAAAAAATATGCCCGGTGACTTTGAAATTTCGGCCATGACCGTTTACCGGAAACAGGTTTGGGGAGGGCTGCTTTATCGCAATACGGGAGCAGTGGCCGTAAATCTTGGCGGGTACATTGGCTATGGACTTGCGCTGAATTATTCTTTTGAGTTTGGGACGGGTGGTATAAACCAGGGAAGTGGAAGCACACATGAGATTACGCTTTCTTTTCGCTTTGGCCAGCAGAGTAGAAATTATTTTGAGAATAAAAATGGAGAGCCTTTTGGCCGCAACCGGAGACGACCTGACTACCGGAAACGTATTCCCCATATTATTGATTACAGATAATTGGTAGATGAAAATCACTTGGGAGATAATGCTGATGTTTATCAGCCTGTTATTTGCCTATTTAGGCAATTTTTTAAAGGTACTGTACGGTTCAATAAAAATTATAATCTTTGCAAAAAAAATTAAATTAAACAGATGAAAATAATAGGAATAGGAAATGCCCTCGTGGACGTATTAACACAACTGGAGGATGATAATTTATTGAAGGAGCTGGAACTTCCCCGTGGGAGTATGCAGTTGGTAGATGCGGCTCGTGCAGCACAGATTCAGGAAAAAAGCAAAAATCTGAAAAAGCAGATGGCTTCGGGTGGCTCGGCAGCCAACACCATTCACGGATTGGCTAAGCTGGGCCTGGAAACCGCTTTTATCGGTAATGTCGGAAAAGATGATACCGGAAAATTCTTCGAAGAAGATCTGAAAAATAGCGGAATAAAACCGATACTTTTTTATTCTGATTCCCCTTCGGGCATTGCCAACGGCATGATTTCCCCTGACGGTGAACGCACTTTCGGGACCTTTCTCGGCGCAGCGCTGGAGCTTTCGGCCGACATGCTTTCCAAAAGCAATTTTGAAGGCTACGATATTCTGCATGTAGAAGGTTATCTTGTGCAAAACCACGAACTGCTTGAAACAATCCTGAAACTGGCCAAAGAAGCGGGCTTAAAAGTCTCCCTCGATCTTGCCAGCTACAACGTGGTGGAAGAGAACCTCGATTTTCTGCATAGTATGGTGCAAAAATATGTGGATATTGTTTTCGCCAATGAGGAAGAAGCCAAAGCCTTTACCAGTAAAGAACCCGAAGAAGCATTGAACGATATTGCTGCCATCACCGACATTGCCATTGTAAAAGTCGGCAGCAAAGGTTCCGTGATAAAACAAGGAGACGCAACAACTTACGTTTCTCCTATAAAAGCACATTCGGTGGATACTACCGGTGCCGGTGACCTGTATGCTTCTGGTTTTCTTTACGGACTGTCCAACAACCTCGGCTTTGAAAAAGCCGGTTATCTTGGTTCGTTGCTTGCCGGCACGGTCATCGAAGTGGTCGGAGCCAAGTTTGGTGAAGAGAAATGGCAGGAAATCAGGGAGAAAATATAAACCTCATCCAACAGGTCAAAAAGGGAAAGATTTTCTTCTTTCCCTTTTTGACCTGAAAAACAGGAATTATTTTCCACAGCCCTTAAAATGAAATACCAAAAATCAAAAAAACATTTTTGGTTTGTGGATTTGTAATTAAAGAGGCCGTTAAAGATGTTGAGTAATCCGCAGTGATTTTTACCGATTTAGAAGCGGTAATCCCCAAATTAACGATCCCCGGATTTCCCCCGTAAAATCCGGATTCGCCTTTAAACCCAGTAGCAGCATTTGCTTTTTCAGGCTTACTTAAGGTTCCGCCCATAAACAGGCTAAGATCAATATTTTGAACGGAAGTATTATAATCCAGCTCGAAATAATTTGAATATTGAATCCCTGTTTTTTGATTAAAATCGGGACTTGCCGGGTCGTTATTCAAACGAATAGCATCTGCCCCGAAAAAATTCACGTAGGCACTAAAAGAAAGAGGTATTTCTTTTGTCCCATTGAAGCTGACACCCACTTCAAATACATGGCCGGTACTGTTTTTGTTGTAATTAAAATAATTATAGGGCGCATCTTCGGTTGGGAAATAGTAATCGGTGACGACTGCCGTAAAGAGATCGCTGAGAAATGAATAGCTTAAGCTTAGGTCCATTTCCTGAGACGAATTTATCCCGCCAAGCGAATAGGCTCCCCAGGCATTTATTACAAAGTTACCATAAGAAGCCGACAGGCTGGGCTGAAAACTGGGCGAACTGCCTCCATATTGGGTGCCACGCCAAACATAGCGGCTATATAAGTCGGCACCAAGTTCTACTTTTATTTTGTCTTTAGTATCAGTATTTTGAGCTGCTATGTGGCTGTTTATGCCTAATAAAATAGCAAATAATAATAAGGTATGTAGTGAATGTTTCATAAGATGAAATATATTAGATAAATGAATAAATGATTTTGTTGTGTTGAATCAGGGCAGCCTCTGATATAAAAAGTATAGTATTTTATTATTTACCATACATATTTTTATAAATGATTCAACCTAAGAACACAGGCTTGATAGTTTCTGCAACGTATTTCAGATTGGAATAAAACATAGCTTTCGGGACTGACTGCCCGAAAGCTATGAAAAGACAGGGGCTGTAAGCCTAATTGTAGGCAGTTTCGCCGTGCTCGTAAATGTCGAGCCCTTCTTCTTCAATTCTTTTAGGTACCCTTAAACCAATGGCCATATCCAACCCTTTGAATAATAGATATCCTATCCCAAAGCCCCAGACTGCTACGGCTGCTACACCAATCAGCTGAGAAACTAACAGGCTACTGTCGCCTCCATAAAAAAGGCCACCTTTTTGTGCAAAAAAGCCAACCAACAACGTTCCCAAAGCTCCGCTGATGCCATGAACAGAAACAGCACCTACAGGATCGTCAATATGAAGGACATTGTCAATAAATGTTACGGCATACACCAGTGCACCTCCAGCAATCAGGCCTATGATAACAGCTCCGGTAGGAGAAATCACATCACAGCCTGCCGTAACTGCAACCAAACCGGCAAGGGCGCCGTTCAGAGCAAAACTCAAACTGGGTTTTTTATAACGCCACCAACTAATCAACAATGCCGCCACTGTTCCGGCAGCAGCCGCGAGGTTTGTGGTAACAAAAATATGTGCAATGGCTTTGGCGTTACTGATCCCCGAAGCAGCGAGCTGTGAACCGGGGTTAAAGCCAAACCAGCCAAACCAAAGAATAAAAACGCCAAGTGCTGCATAAGTCAGGTTATGGCCGGGAATGGCCATTGCACGTTTTCCTTTATATTTCCCCAGGCGCGGGCCTAATACCAAAGCGCCCGCCAGGGCCATCCATCCACCTAGCGAGTGAACGGTAGTAGAGCCGGCAAAATCATGAAAAGGAGTGGATAATTGTGAAAGCCATCCGCCTCCCCAAATCCAGTGTCCTGAAATAGGATAAATAATTGCTGTAACTGCTATAGAATAAAAAAAGTAAGCCCTGAATTCAGTACGTTCTGCCATAGCACCGGAAACGATGGTTGCGGCCGTAGCGGCAAATACTGTTTGGAAAATTAAAAATGCTTCCGGTGGCAGGCCCCCACTCCAGCTTCCGGTAGAGAAAAAGACCGGCATACCGATGATCCCCCATTTATCCAAGCCAAACATTATTGTAAAACCGACAATCCAGAAAACCAATGACCCTACTGCAAAATCAATTAGATTCTTCATCAATATGTTCACTGTATTTTTTGAGCGCGTAAATCCGGCTTCCACCAATGCAAATCCTGCCTGCATTAAAAATACCAATGCCGCCGCTAATAAAACCCAAACCGTATCTATAGATATGCCTAACGCATTGTTAGACTGTGCTAATGCTTCTAATGTAATAGTATGATCCATAATATTTTTTTTTATTGTTATTCTTCAATTCCTTTTATGTATAATGCGTCGTTCCCGATTTCCCCGGTACGTATCCGGTAGGCCTGTTCGATGGGCTCCACAAAAATTTTCCCATCGCCTATTTCACCTGTCCTGCCGGCTTCCATTATGGCAGTTGCCGTTTTGTCCACATTTTTATCCCGCACAATGATCGAAATCATGATACGCTCAATAGTGCTTGTGTCATAAACAACACCACGATAGGCGCGTTCCTGCCGGGCCTGTCCTACGCCCCGCATTTCCCAAAAGGAAAAGAAATCAATACCAGCCTCTGTTAAGGCTTCCTTGACATCCTCAAATTTTGTTTTTCGGATAATTGCTTCAATCTTTTTCATAGTATTAAGTATTTAGTTAAACAAAAAAAAGGCTTATGAGGAAACTCATAAGCCTTTAAATAAAATTTCTATTGTTGAGGAGACTTACTTTTCCCGGTCGGCATTCCAATTGGAATTCTGTTGATTTTGCTGTTGACCCTGCTGTTGATTATTAGCAACACTAATTTTTGTCAGAACAGAGGACTGTCCGTAACGCTGGAAGTATTGGTTGCTATTTGCAGAAAAAGTAATGAGATGGTTCACT
>CAYYOW010000095.1:0-8498 GCA_964473395.1 uncultured Lentimicrobiaceae bacterium
ACCGAAAAGGATTATAAGTTTGACCACGTGGAAGCCAAAGTTATCCCTTACAGCACTTATGTCCTGAAGGGAAATACTTACAAAGCCGAGGTGCTGGTGGCCGCATACGATTCTAAAACCAAACCCAATGTGCGGGTTCTGAATGGTGCCGACTCCATTACAAACCAAAATATCAGCAAAGCACAACTTGTCAAGGGGAAAAGTGGCGTTGTGCAGATAGAACTCCCGGCGAAAAAAGAAGGGCTTCACAAATATGCAGGAATTATCGAAATGATTGACCCGGCTACCAACCAACAGGTGAAATATAATTTCACTGGAAAATATCTGGTATCACCCCCTTCGCTTACGGTGGCTCCGCTCAGGATGAATGTTTTTTATCTTGGTGTCGAAAATCCTGTGTCAATTACTGCTCCTGGGTTTAGCAGCGACCAGATTCATCCCCGTATTTCCTCCGGTAAACTTTACAAAAAAGGGCGTATCTGGATTGTTAAACTTACCAAACCCGTTTCGGGGAATAAAGTATATGTTACAGCTACCGCCGAAATAGATGGCAAAAAGATGTTGCTGGGCAGATCGGAATTTCGTGTGAAGCGTGTCCCCAGTCCCACATCTGAAATAGCAGGACAATCCAACGGTGTGATCGACAAAAATACCTTGCTCGCCGCCAGAGGAATTATTCCGAATATGAAAGACTTTTTGTTTGACAACTATTATTTTAAGATAACATCTTTCACTTTTGCTACTATTATGAATGGTGACTGGGTCGCAACCAATATAAGAGGAAATGTTTTTACACCGGAAGCAATGAAGATTATCCGAAACAGTAAGCACAAACAGAAATTCTTCTTCGAAAATATCCAGGCTATAGGCCCCGACGGCTCCATCAGAACATTGAATCCCATAAGTTTAGAGATAAAATAAAGGTTATGAAAAAAATCATTCTATCCATCTTTCTAACAGGGCTGCTTTTCAGCCCGGCTTTTATGATGGGACAAATCACTGCCAATACTCCGACAGATGGTTTGTATCAGAATCAGGGTGTGGTTGACAGAGTTCCCATGCCGTTGCCTAGTGTGCGCAAGGCTGACATTATGTGGTCGAAGAGAATATGGCGCGAAATTGACTTTCGTCAGAAAATGAACAATGTATTCTATTTCCCTACGGTGCAACAGCAAAACTGGAAATCGTTTATTACCGTTATTCTGGATGCACTGAAGCAGGGAAAAATTACGGCTTACGACATCTCCAATACTGACGAGTTGCTGGTGCCGATAACCTATAATGAGATTATTGCCCGCCAGACAGATACAATACATAAAACACTACGCCGGACATATGCGCCCTTTGACCAGTATGATACAACCATCATTACAGAGTTTGACCCCACACAGGTTATGCGTCTGCGCCTGAAAGAAGACTGGTATTTCGATTCCAAACTCTCCGAAATGCTGGTGCGTATTGAAGCTTTTTGTCCGGTCATGCTGAAAGAACATAATGGCCAGCAGGTTCCCGTACCTTTATTCTGGGTCTCTTATCCCGATGCCCGGAAAGTGCTGGCCAGGGCTCTTGCTTTCAATCCAGCTAATTCCTCTATGCGGCTCAGCTTTGACGATATTTTTATTAAACGCCTCTTCGAGAGTTACATTTACAAAGAGCAGAATATCTTTGACAGACGTATTAACGATTATGCCACCGGTGTAAATGCCATCAGGGAATCAAACCGCATTAAAAGGGAGATGTTTAACTTCGAGCAATACCTTTGGCAATACTAATCTGTGTCTGTTGTGAGATTCCACAGGGTGTCCCCGTACTTATCCTGGGCTCAGGTTAATCTCCCAAAGTATTTTCTGTACTCCTTCGGAGAGTTGATGTTTACAAGAATTTTTTCATCTTCCACCGGGCAGTTGATTTTGGGGTATGCCTGCAAAAAGTCACGTAGGTTTTGCCGGTAATCCGGAAAAGTTACCAGGTCACTGACAATTTTTCCGGAAAGTAAAACAGGGTGGCCGCCACGCCCGTTGTAAACCGGTACAACAAATGTTCCCGGCTTAAACGCCTCTGCAAGCCTGTGAAGTAAAGCTGGCCGTACAAACGGATTGTCAATATTCTGAATAAAAACCGGCTTTCCATCTTGTAGCGTTTCCAGTCCTGTTTGAAGCGAATAAAACCGTTCCCTCTCTGGAAAAGCATTGAGAGCCACTGAAATATTACTTTTATCGGAAAAGAGTTTGTGCTGTTTTAAAAATTCCTGCCCCGGCTTGTTCACCACTACCACAATTTTCTCACAACCGGCAGACTGGTATGAACGAATGATTTTTGTCATAAAAGTCTGGTTTCTATCAAAGGGCAAAGAAAGTTTGGGAACACCCATACGTCCGGAAAATCCGGCGGCAAGAATGAGAACAGAAAAACCCGTCAAATCTTTTTTATTTGCTGTCATTACCGTGCAAATGTAAAGGGTTCTTTTGGAGACAGGTAGCTTTTTATTAAATTTGCCATTTATTTTTTTGTAAAAAGGACTGGAAATGACGGACAGATTTGAGATTATTCCTTTGAGAGAGTTGTTGCAGATTATTCTTCATCAGCTGGAGAGAAAAAACAGCCTGTTCGGGATACCCTCCAGCTTGTTTTTTAAACCGGATGACAAGGATACTTTTCGTATCAGGCGTTTCGGGCAATTACTTGAGACGCCCATTGGCGTAGCTGCCGGTCCGCACACCCAGTTGGCGCAGAATCTGGTGGCTGCCTGGCTTACCGGCGCCCGCTACATGGAGTTGAAAACCATACAAACGCTGGACGAACTGGAAGTTTCCAA
Organism: uncultured Lentimicrobiaceae bacterium; assembly: GCA_964473395.1. Classification (GTDB taxonomy): domain Bacteria; phylum Bacteroidota; class Bacteroidia; order Bacteroidales; family F082; genus Sulfidibacterium. The sequence goes on from CAYYOW010000095.1 coordinate 2,816, forward strand.
ACCCTGCATCGACATGCAGGACGAAGGCTACAATTGTGAATGGTCGCAGGAGCTGAAAATAAAACAATCTTTTGAGCAATACCTCGATGCCTGGATACTGATTCATATCCTGCGCGATAAACTGGGCCATGCAGGCCACGAGCCAGGGGTAATTTTCAACATGAGCGTGGGATATGATTATGTCGGCATTATGCAGGAAAATGTACAATGGTTTTTCCGTAAAATGGCCGATGCTTCACAAGAGCTAAACCAAAAACTAAAAGAAATACGGGATATCTATCCACGTGCCATGACCTTGCATATCAGCCCCCAGATTTCAGATAACATCACCCTTTCGACTATGCACGGCTGCCCGCCGGACGAAATTGAAAAAATAGGTGAATACCTCCTTCGTGAGAAAAAGCTGCACACCATCATAAAACTAAACCCCACTCTCCTCGGAAAAGAGAAACTACATGCTATTTTGAAAAACTCCGGTTTTGAAACCATGGTTCCTGATCTTGCTTTTGAACATGACTTAAAATACCCGGAGGCTGTTGGCCTGATTACCCGTTTGAAGAAGTTGGCAGAAGAAGAAGAAGAAAAACTTTCTTTCGGGCTGAAACTGACCAATACGCTGGAAAGTCGTAACCATAAAGAGGTCTTTCCACCCAACGAAGAGATGATGTATTTGAGCGGACGCGCGCTGCATCCCATTTCGGTGAACCTCGCTTCCTTACTGCAAAATGAATTCAACGGCCTCCTCGACATCTCCTTTTCAGGTGGTGCCGATGCTTTCAATACGCCTGATCTGATAGCTGGCGGACTTTCTCCCGTTACGGTATGTTCTGACATTCTGAAACCCGGAGGCTACGGAAGGCTGCATCAATATGTGGACGAATTGCAGAAAGCTTTTGCCGAAACAGAGGCAACAGACACAAATGATTTTATTGCGAAGAAAAGTGGTCTTGACACTACCGGACTCACCGGTCAACGGCTTCACAGCCTGAGTAATTATGCCGGGAAAACACTGAATGATAAGCGCTACAAAAAAACAAACCTTCGGACACCAGATATAAAAACATCCCGGCCCCTCGGCTATTTCGACTGTATCCATGCCCCTTGTGTGGATACTTGCCCCACCAATCAGGACATCCCCGACTACATGTACCACACGGCACACGGTGATTTTGAAAAGGCTTTTGAAGTCATTATGAAAACCAATCCGTTTCCAAATACTACGGGCATGGTTTGCGACCATCTGTGCCAGTCAAAATGTACACGCATCAATTACGACAGCCCGGTTTTGATACGTGAGATAAAACGTTTTGTTGCCGAAGAAGCGTTGAAAAACCAATATAAAATAAAACAACCCATAGCCCTAAACAGGAAAAGAATAGCCATAGTGGGCGCAGGACCTTCGGGATTGTCGTGTGCTTATTTTCTGGCACAGGCAGGCTTTGAGGTTAATATTTATGAAGCCAAACCACGCCCGGGCGGGATGGTTTCGGGTGCTATTCCTTCTTTCCGGCTTACTGATGAAGCTGTAGATGTTGACATTCACCGGATTGAAGCATTGGGGGTGAAGATGCATTTTGATACGAAGGTGGACAAGGTAGCTTTTGACCGGTTATGTGAGGGAAACGATGTTGTTTACCTTGCTGCCGGTGCACAGAAATCCCGTCCGCTACTCATCGAAGGATCGGATGCCGGGGGAGTCCTTGACCCGCTCGATTTTCTGTTTCGTGTGAAAAAAGGTGAGCCGGTGGAGATTGGGAGAAATGTGGCCATAATAGGAGGTGGCAACACGGCCATGGATGCAGCACGTACTGCTTACAGGCTGGTGGGAGATAATGGAAAAGTAACTGTTCTCTACCGCCGGAGTATGCAGCAGATGCCGGCAGACATAGGTGAAATTAGCGCCGTTATAGAAGAAGGAGTGGTGATTTTGGAGTTGGTTTCTCCCGTAAAGATAAACAGGCAAAACGGGAAAGTAGCTTCGCTTATCTGTGTAAAAATGAAGTTGGGCGAAAAAGATGAAAGCGGCCGTGCACGCCCGGTAGAAATTTCCGGTTCAGAATTTGAATTGGCTTTCGATACAATTATCCCCGCCATCGGTCAGGATTTGATGCTGGACTTTACAGACGCGAAACAGCTGAAAACCAAAACTGACAGCTACGAAACAGGCCTCGAGAATGTTTTCATAGGTGGAGATGCACTACGTGGTGCCTCCACAGCCATCAATGCCATTGGCGATGGCCGGAAAGCAGCCAACGAAATTATAACAAAAGCTAAACTACAACTACTTTCGGGTGGCAAACCCGAACGGAAGCAGCTGCCGATGGCTGCACACATGTTCGACCGGGCACAAAAGACCCGGACAGTTTTCCCAAAAGAAACATCTCCGGATGACAGAAAAAACTTCCGGCTGGTAACAAGTTCCCTGTCGCGCGAAGAGGCACAGAAGGAAGCCTCCCGCTGCCTGCTTTGCGACGAGGTGTGCAATATCTGTACGACTGTTTGCCCCAACCTGGCATTTCATTCTTTCGATACTTTTCCGCGGCAGTGGTCACCACAAAAAATTTCCGCGGCTAACGGCACTTATGAATTAGCGGACGAACAGCCTTTCCGGTTAGAACAAAGCCATCAGATACTGCACATCGCCGACTGGTGCAACGAATGTGGAAACTGCTATACCTTCTGTCCTTCAGCCGGAAAACCATACCAGGACAAACCACACCTTTACCTGAAACCTGAAAGTTTTGTAGCCAACCGGGATGGCTATTTCTTTGATAAAGAAAAATTGCAGCTCTGTGCTTATGAACAGGGTGAACAGATAACATTGCATGAGGAAGAGGACGGTTATATTTTCCAAAATAAGGCTTTTCAAATACAGCTCGACAAAAAGAATTTCCGTGTAACAGCTGTAGAAATCAGGGAAAAAGCTAATTTTGTCGTTTCTCTCACAAAAGCGGCACAGATGTGCATAATTCTGGAAGGAGCCCAATCATTTTTTGGAGTGGATTCTTTGTGATAAAAAAGAACGCCATATACTCAGAAAACTCTAATACTCAAGAATTTACAAAAACATTAATATAATAGATATGACAGGAAAAGAACAAAAAGTGCTGGAGAACACGGTAAAGAGATGTCGTGAAAGAAACATCATTCTCCCAACTTACAAACAGATGAGAAATCCGGATCTGGTGCCGGAAAAAATCAAAGAAGAATTAAAAAATATCGGCCTTTGGGACTTGAACCCGGTGAACCTGTTCCGGATAACCTGGAAAAACGAACCCAAAAAGTTTGGCGGGAAATTTGGTGGTGTTAATTATATTGAGCTTCCTTCGGAGCTCACCGGCGTAAAAGCACGTATCGTGATACTTATTGGGAAGTATTTTCCTACCGGTGCACACAAAGTAGGGGCTACTTTTGGTCCATTGGTCGAAAAACTAATCACCGGCCGTTTTGACCCTACACATCAGAAAGCTTTGTGGCCTTCCACCGGAAACTACTGTCGCGGTGGAGCCTATGATTCTTACCTTCTTGGATGCGAGTCTATTGCCATTTTGCCGGAAGGTATGTCGCGGGAGCGCTTCGACTGGCTACATAAAGTCGGTGCCGAGGTGTTTGCCACCAAAGGAACCGAAAGTAATGTGAAAGAAATTTATGATAAGGCCAAAGAGCTTCTTGGTGAAAGAGGCGACGAGGTTGTCAACCTCAACCAGTTTGAGGAAATTGGCAACAGCCTGTGGCATTATGCTGTTACCGGTCCGGCCATGGAGGAAGTTTTCAACCAAACCAAAAAAGATGGTGATCGTTTTAGTGGCGTATTCCTCACGCAGGGATCTGCCGGAACGCTGGGTAGTACCGACTATCTGCGTGAGAAATATCCTTCTTTCAAAGTTTGTGCCGGCGAAGCGTTGCAATGCCCGACCTTACTCCAAAATGGTTATGGCGAACACCGTATCGAAGGTATTGGTGACAAACACGTTCCGTGGATTCACAACATTAAGAATATGGATATGGTAGCCGGTATCGATGACAATCCTAATATCCGCCTTATGCGCCTGTTCAACGAACCTGCCGGTAAAGAATATCTGAAAAAAGAGGTTGGGATGGATGCCGAACTGGTGGACAAACTCGAACTGCTTGGCATTTCTTCCATTGCCAACCTTATGGGCTCTATCAAGCTGGCCAAATGGTACGAAATGGATGAAAACGACGTGGTTTTCACGGTAGCTACCGATTCCATGGAGATGTACCAGAGCCGGCTGAAAGAAGAAAACGAAAAACATGGTGAATTCACCAACCGCGATGCTGCTGTCAGTTTTGATGCCGACCTCCTGGGGTTGGGTGTTGACAACATGATCGAGATGGACTATTACGAGAAAAAGCGCATGCACAACCTCAAATATTTTACCTGGATTGAGCAGCAGGGTAAAACCGTTGAAGAGCTCAACGCACAGTGGTACGACGAAGACTACTGGAAATCGCGTTACGCCAAAGTGGATGAGTGGGATGAGGAAATCGAAGCGTTCAACGAACGTACCGGCGTAATAAAAAAGTATCTGTAAATAGCCGAATATAGATAAACCAAGGGCTGCTCCGGAAAAATTCCGGGGCAGTTTTTTTTTTGACAGCTGTTTCCTGTTTTTCGGAACCCCTATCTCAGCACTACTTTTGCCCAGAAAGCCGTATGGTTTTCCTGCCAGAATTGTATTTTTTCCTGTACTATGTCTTCTTTTACAATTTGTCCGAAAGCTGGTTTGCTTCGGAAAGCAGTTTTCTTATTCTGTCGTCAGGAATTCCCATCTCTTTAAGGAGGGGTTCGTTTTCTTTCATATCCCGGCAAAGGACAACTCCTTTTTCCAGTAGCACCTGTTTCTCTGCTTTTTTCAGGTAACTCAGGCTGGTAACTGGATGATAACCCGACCGGTCTATCCAGTCTTTGAGACTGTTGCCATTGGGATAATCCCACGACACCAGCTTCAACCCGGCACATTTGGCATACCGGATGGCATCTTCTGAAAAACGGGTATTGGTAGCGACCATTCCCGTGTATTGCATGCCTGCATCCGGTTCGGTTTTTTTCCATTCTGCTGACACATCCTGAAAGCGCGAATGAATGTATAAAGCAACTTTAACATCGCAGTTGCGTTTGCTGTCACTGTGAAATTTACATTCAATCATAATTTGTTCCCGGCTGTTTCTCGCCACCACATCCACTTCATGCTGAACACATTTTCCGTGGGCAATCACGTTCACCATTGCCTGATAGCCTTTTGATTCCATCAGCCGGCCAACAAATTTCTCAAAGGGATATCCCGAAGGTCCCAGTTCCATAATGGCTTTTTTCAACCGGTAGCGTCCGGCGGAATGACGTGAGCTTTTTTTCAGTATGCGGTAAGCGGTCTGGTAAATCTTGTGGGTGCCAATGCCCTGATAAAGTGTTTTCTTCACAGCAGCAAGAGCTTTTTCAACTTCCAAAGTCCCGGCTCCGGAGTTTTTCAATGCCCTTCTCAGTTTATTCTCTTCAAAAGGAACACGGTCACCATTTCCTTTGGTTACATAAATGGGTTCGTTCATGTTTGATGAATTAGGGAATAAAAGTACAAAATATCCGGTGACAGATATGGCAGAAGAGGGGGCCCTTAGTTATCTTCTGCGTACCATTCTGCAAAAGAGGAGGTTGTTTCGCGAA
>CAYYOW010000096.1:0-6426 GCA_964473395.1 uncultured Lentimicrobiaceae bacterium
TTAAATATTGACGAAATAAAGAATTTAAAATGGTAGGAACTCCTGTATTATTTATAGCAATTCCCCTGATGGCGGCTTTTTTGATCCCGCTCCTCGGGATGATATGGAAAGAACTGGTCAGGATTGTGCCGGGATTGGTACTCACCTATTTGCTGATACTGGCCGTTAACCTCCTGGATTACGTGTTGGTTCACGGTCCTATTGTTGAGGTTATAGCCGGCTGGGTACCTCCCATTGGTATTAACCTTGTATTCAGTGTATTTTCCGGATTTTTGGTTACACTAATGATCTTTCTGGGACTTTTGGTATGGGCATACAGTTACCGGTTTAAAAGGAATGTGGATTATGAACCTGCATTGAAATATTTCCTCATGCTCATGATGCTGATTACAGGATCGGTGGGCATCGTGCTAACAGGCGATATTTTCAACATGTTCGTGTTTATTGAGATTACCAGTATCTCAGCTTATGGATTAACAGCTTTTTATAAAGGACGTAACAGTGCTGAGGCTTCTTTTAAATATGTTATGATGGGTTCTATTGCCTCCACCTTTTTGCTGCTGGCGATTATGATTATCTATTCGCAGCTTGGCACTTTGAATATGGCAGATATTGCCCGGAAAATTCACCTAATGAATCCGACTTACAAGATTATCTCCTATATTTTCTTTGTAACGGCACTGGGAATTGAAGCTGAAATTTTTCCACTTAACGGATGGGCTCCCGACGCTTATGCCGAAGCACCCGGCCCTGTAGGCGCTGCTTTTTCCGGTATTGTTGTTAAAGCTGCAATTTATGCCATCATTCGTTATACCTACACCATTTTTGATCTTTCCGGCAGCTTTAATTTCCTGATTATTATCGGTATGATTACTCTGATTGTTGCAGAAACAGCAGCTATTCGGCAGGAAAAACTCAAAAGGATGCTGGCTTATTCCAGTATTGGTCAGATGGGACTGGTGCTGGTTGCTTTCGGTTTTGGCACTCAGGAGGGCGTCTTTGCCGCTCTTTTCATGATATTGAACCACGCAATTACTAAATCATTACTTTTCTTCTCAGGAAGTTACCTTGTCTATAATTCTACAGATAAAAAAATTACCGAGGTGAATGGCATGTCGAAATATCTGCCTATTACTTCCCTGCTGTTTGCGATTGGGGCCTTCACCATTGTCGGGCTGCCGCCTTTTGCCGGCTTTTGGAGTAAACTTTCGATAATGACAGCTGCCGCCGACAGTAACATGATATTGATTATGGCGCTCGTACTTATTGTTAGTGTGGTAGAGCTGGTTTATTATCTGCGGGTTGTCAACAGGATCTATTTCTTTAAGAAAGAAGCTGCTGTAGAGCCGAAGAAACCTACTTTCAATGCGTTGTTTGCCATGCTTGTGTTGGGCGCCCTGATTTTGCTTATCGGATTTTATCCCGATGTTGTTACCGGAATTTTGCACAAAGCTTCTGCCGGGTTAATGGATAAGAGCCAATATATTCATAATGTTTTATCGTTAAGACAATAACCTCTTAAGTGAAAAATACAATGGAAATGATACATATAATATTTTTAATTTTTCTCGGAGGTGCGGTAATAACCTACTTTTCCGGAAAAGTGAGCAGAGTGCTTCAGGATATTCTTTTTCTGATTTCTGTGTTGGTACCGGCTTATCTGTTTTTTACCTATGTAGGTATAGGAAAAGATGTAAGCCTTTCCCTTGGAGGATTCTCGCTTGTCTGGGGTATCAATCACTTTAGCTGGTTCTTTTCGCTGATAGTACTCGGCCTGGGGTCCATGGCAGCCATCTATTCCCTTGGCTACATGAAAGGGCAAGAACGAAAAGGTTATTTTTATTTCAATTTTATCCTCAGCATCATGTCGATGATGGGCATCCTGCTAAGCCAGGATTTGATTTCCTTCTTTATCTTTTGGGAAATTATGACCTGGACTTCTTATCTAATGACCGTTTACAGTGGAAATGATGTCCAACGTATTGGTATCAAATATTTTGTGTTTAGTGCTATTGGCGCTTACGCCATGTTGATGGCCATTGTTATTGTACATCATATTAACGGTTCGTTTCTGATTGGGAGTATGGTTCACGCTTATCCAACAATGGGTCTGAATATGCAAATCTGGATTCCCATCCTGTTTCTCATGGCTTTTGGCGTAAAAGCAGCCATGATGCCTCTGCACGTTTGGGCGCCTGATGCATACAGCAACGCCCCTATGGCTTATACAAGTGTTTTTTCGGGAGCCCTTTCCAAAATGGGTATTTACGGAATGGTTATCGTTTTGGTAACCATGACAAACCAAATACCCCAGGGAACATGGTTCAGGGAGATACTGGCCTGGCTCGGCGGTATTACCGCAGCACTCGGTACACTGTGGGCCATTAAACAGGATGATGCAAAAAAACTGCTCGCTTACTCCTCCGTTGCCCAATTGGGTTATATAATTACCGGTATTGCCATAGGTACCGAACTGGCCATGCTGGCAGGGCTGTTTCTTGCTGCAATGCACGCTTTGTTTAAAGGAACCTTGTTTATGGTAACAGGAGCTGTTGAAAGGCAAACCGGAACCACTAACTTTACCGAAGTTACCGGTTTGATTCGCAAAATGCCCTGGACATTCTTTGCTGCCCTGCTGAGTATTATTGCCCTCGCGGGTATTCCGCCCCTGGGTGGTTTTGTGGGCAAATGGATGCTATATGAGTCACTGATTACCAGCAACCATTATTTACTGGTTATCTTGATTTTCTTCTCCAGTACCGCAGCGTTTCTTTACTGTTATAAATTCCTTTTCGGTTTTTTCCTCGGACAGGAAGAAAAAGAGTGGGCACATGTAAAAGAAGCCCCTGCTGTTATGGTGGTTCCCATGATTCTAATGGCTGTTATGATGTTTGCACTTGGCACTTTCCCCGGAATTATTTTGAAACCGATTAACAATGGTTTGGTTGATCTTGGTTTCGTGGATTCCTATAAACATTTATGGAATTCTTCCGTTATTTTAAACGGGTGGGGCAACCAGGTTGTCTTGCAGCCCATTCTTTATTACATCATTGCCGTTTTTGTTTTCTTTGTTATTTTCCTTACCTGGAAAGGATTCAAAACCACACGGTATGTTACCACCAAGGATATCAGCTCCTCCGGTGAAGTGCCGGCAGAAGATGAAAACCTCACTTTCTCGGTAGGGTTTATGCAGCCTTTCCTGCGGGCAGTGGCTCCGGCTATGCGCCGTCAAATCGATAAATATTACACCGATATTGCGGAAGGTCTGGAATCGTTGTTTGAATTTATGCGAAAGGTTTATACCGGAAACGGACAAACCTATACCATATATGTAATTGTTTTTGTAGTAGTTGTGTTGTTATTTAAGAACGTCTTGTTCTAAAAAAATAGATCAATGGAAGTAGTATTAATGAATATTTTAGGCGCGGTAGTCACTTTTTTACTGGCTTTTGTAGTGGGGATGACCTATGGCGGGTTGAACCGCAAAATAACAGCCCGGATACAAAACCGGAAAGGCCCGCCTTTTTACCAGAATTTTATCGATGCTTTTAAACTGGCATCTAAGAAATCAGCCATTCATCATGGAGTCATGCACCATATGGGACCCGCTTTTCTGATGGTTTCATCAATAGTGACGCTGATGATAATTCCGGTTTTAACCCATAACCAATGGTTTCCGAACTTAAACTTTCAGGGAGACTTAATTTTCCTCCTCTATATCATGACTTTCGGTCCGTTGGGAATGGCTCTCGGTGCCGGACAAACCGGGAATCCAAACTCTGCCATTGGTGTTACCCGTGGCCTGAGCCAGATGGTTGGTTTCGAGATTCCGTGGGTGATGGCGTTGGTAGCTATAATGATTCAATACCACACTACCTCTATCACCGGATTGATGGCTGCACAGGCCCAAAGCGGAACCTGGCTGATGTTCTCGTCTCCCTTTGCTTTCATCGCCGCCGTTATGGCTATGTTGGGGATGTTTGGGTATTCTCCTTTTGATGTTGTTATTGCTCCGGCTGAATTAGCCTCGGGGCCAGCCTCTGAAAACGGTGGAAAATATTTATTTACCATGATGTCTTCGGGTTCTGTTTTTGCATTTGTTAAACTAACGCTCTATGTGGACCTGTTCCTTGGTGGTGCTGACAACCTCATTATTTTGCTTCTTAAAACCTTTGCTTTGTACATGATTCCCGTACTTTATTCCAATACGACCGTGAGATATCGCACCGAGCAATCTATTCGTTGGTTTTGGGGGTGGCCTGTCTTTTTCGGGCTCCTCGCCATTTTACAAGCTGTAATTTTTTAAAGGACAATATTATGATAAACGATAAGAATTCTCAAAAGATAGTAGATATTATCCAAAACTGGGCGCGGAAGCACTCTATCTGGATGTTAGCCTACGGGACCGGTTGCGGCGCTATCGAAATTCCTCCGACCATGACTTCCCGTTACGATGCCGAACGTCTTGGCGTGAGAGGCGCTGCCACACCACGGCAGGCTGATGTACTGCTCATATCCGGTTATCTTACGGTGAAAACCATTAAAAGAGTTATCCGGGTTTACGAACAGATGCAGGATCCCAAATATGTAATTGGTTTTGGCTCCTGCACTATCAACGGTGGCATGTATTATGATTCATACAATACCATTAATGTATTGGATAAGTATCTCCCTGTGGATGTGTATATCAACGGTTGTATGCCCCGTCCGGAAGCTGTTCTGTCAGGTTTTGCCCAATTGCAAAAACGGATTGCAGCAGGTAGAGCCACCGGAGCTCAACAGTACAGGGAAAATCTGGAGTGGTATCGGGCAAACCAAAAGAAAATCATTCCGAACTGGGTTATGCCCGATTACAACTGGTAAAAAACTGAAATAATGAAAGAACTAAAAGAAAAGATCATTGGGCGGATTAAAGCCAACTTTGCGGATGCCGCAGAGAGAAACGACTTTAATGATAACCGGCTGGATTTTGCCGTAAAAAAGGAGACCATCCCTTCCATACTCTTTTACCTGAAAGATGAAATGGGATTTATCCACCTTTCGGATGTTATTTGTGTCGACTGGTTAGAAGAAGGAGAGCTGGAAGTGGTATTTATCGTTTGGTCACCTGCCGATAAAATAAAAGTCTTTGTCCGTACCCGGCTCGACCGTGATAACCCGGTTATGGATAACGTGGATATGATCTGGCGTCAGGCCAACACCTACGAAAGGGAAATGCGCGAAATGTTTGGCGTGCAGTTTACCGGTTTGGTAGCCCCTGATGAATTTATCCTGGAGGACTGGCAGGGACCACCTCCTTTCCGCCGCGATTTTGATACGGCTGCCTATGCCGAGAAAACGTTCTGGCATCGGCCGGGTCGTGAAGACGCACAGGATGTACGCGAAACTATTGCCAACCGTGATGGAGAAGAAATACCTGATTTTGCAAAAAAATACTCGAGATAAAATGAGAGAAAAGGCAACAACATTATATATTGGCCCTCAGCACCCGGGTATTACCGGGAACATGATGGTAAAAGTGCAGGTAGAAGGTGACACCATTGTCAAAGCCCGTACCGAAGTAGGTTATCTGCACCGTGCTTTTGAGAAATTACAGGAAAGAAGAAACTGGCTCCAGGGTTTTACCCTGCTGAGTCGCTTTTGTGTTCCCGAGCCGGACCCCGTGGAAGAATGCTATGCCCGTGCTGTTGAATTACTCGAAGGTCGTGAAGTTCCCGAAAGAGCTAAATACATCCGTGTATTGATGCTTGAACTGGCCCGTATGGCCTCTTACATGCTTTGGTATGGCGGCCAAAACGGTTCATTAGGACTCTATACCATGGGTCAATGGAGTGTGGGTGACCGGAATTATATTCTCGACCTTTTTGAAGAACTGACAGGTGGTCGTATTTACCACATGTACATTTGGCCGGGCGGCGTTCGTCGTGATCTCCCCGAAGGATTTGCTGACAAAGTACTTCGTACCATGGACTATCTCGAAAAAAGACTGAAAGATTACGACGACCTGATGTTCGAAAATACCATCTTTCAGAAAAGAACCCAGGGGGTGGGTGTTATTTCAAAGGAAAAAGCTGTAGAATGGGGAGTTGTGGGACCTGTGTTGCGGGGATGCGGCATTAAAAGCGATATCCGCATCGACGATCCTTATGAGGTGTATGATAAACTTGATTTTATTGTGCCAACAGAAGAAGGTGGTGATATATGGGCGCGTGCTTTGGTTCGCCGTCAAGAGGTTCGGCAGTCAATCCGTATCATTCGCCAGGTGATTGAAAAAATGCCTTCAGGCGAATACTATAACCGCATTCCTAATCCGCACAAATGGGCTCTTCCCAAAGGTGATGCTTATGCCCGTACCGAAGCTGTCCGCGGCGAAGTAGGGATGTATATTGTAAGTGATGGCTCTACCCATCCACGCAGAACACATTT
>CAYYOW010000096.1:6526-8492 GCA_964473395.1 uncultured Lentimicrobiaceae bacterium
GCAAAAAGGGCGATTCGGGTTTACGTCCGCGCATCGACAATGGTCGCTGCTGCTGGTGTGCTTTGTGTGTGGAAGTCTGTCCCACAGGAAGTTTGAGTCTGACGAAAGATTATCTGTATGTCAGTGAAGATCCCGACAGTTTCCTTTGGATACCCGGAAAAGACAACCCGGATGGGAAGAAACAGATTTCGTTCTACAGCACCGAAGAGACCTCACTCAACGTCTTTAATCGTGTTCCCATGCCCGAACTCGAAGGTAAAGAGCGTGTGAAAAGCTTTGCAGAAGTAGTTTTGGGATACAACGAAGCCGAAGCTCGTGCCGAAGCCAGCCGGTGTATCAGCTGCGGCCTCTGCACCGAAGTTTGTCCCGAGCACATGCACATTCCGGAATACATCAACGCCATCGCCGCGGGCAATGATGCCGATGCCGTCCGTATTATTTACGACAACAATCCCCTGCCCGAAATGTGTGGTAAGGTTTGTACCCGTCGTTGTGAAGATGTTTGTGCTATTGCCACCCGTGGCGAAGCCGTGGCTATTCGCTGGTTGAAACGCTACGCCACCGAAACGGCAGTTACTTCCGAAATTACCCGCGAAATTGTAAATCCCGAAATCAGGGAAGCCAATGGAAAAACCGTGGGGATTGTCGGGGCTGGGCCTTCCGGTCTTACTGCCGCTTATTATCTGGCACTTCGTGGTTACGATGTAACCATTTACGAAGCCAATGCTAAAGCGGGTGGCGCTACCATGTACGGCATCCCGAAATACCGGTTACCCATCGAAAGTCTGGATAAACAAATTGAATATATCCAAAGTATAGGAGTGAAAATTAACTTCAACACCAAAGTAGGGAAAGACATCAGTTTTAAAGATATTTACGACAAGTACGATGCCGTTTTCATGGGTGTCGGGTTCCCCGATGCCTGGTCGTTGGGCATTGATGGCGAAGATGCCGAAGGTTCCATGCAGGCATTCCGTTACCTGTATATGATTAACTCAGGCGACAAAGTGGATATCGGCGATAAAGTTGTGGTTGTAGGTGGAGGAAACGTTGCCATCGATGCAGCAAGAGTAGCCCGTCGTTTTGGCGCTGATGTTACTATCCTTTACCGTCGTCGCGTACAAGATATGCCTGCCGATTGGGAAGAAATCGAAGGCGCCGAAGCCGAAGGTGTTCATATTATTCCGCAGGGTATTCCCATTAAAGTTCACAAAGATGAAAAAGGCCGTGTAAAAGCCATTGAATATCTGAAAGCCCAAATGGTTCCTGACGAACGTGGCGGACGCCCCAAACCGGTTGCCATCGAAGACAGCAACACCATCATCGAAGCTACTTCGGTTATGGCTGCCATTGGCCAGATGGGTGATTACAGCTTCCTTGAAAAAGAATTTGAAGAAACCATCAAAATTGAACGCGGCAGATTTGTTGTCAACGAAAAACAACAAACCGGTGATTTAAAAGTCTTTGCCGGTGGTGACGCCGTGAACCGTACTGCCGATGCTATTTCGGCCATTGCCGATGGTTTCCGTGCCTGCAAAGCTATTGATGAAATGCTTTCGGCAGAATAAAGTTTCGCAAAGGTATCAGAATACTGAAAATGAATTAATTGTGACCAGGAACAATGTGGCAATGAGTGAAGAGAGTGTAAAGTTTAATGTGATGCTTTTCACTGAAAATCAGCCGCATAAAAAGCATCAATGATGTGGTTTATGTTAGCTTTACCTTTCTTTAGAATGATGGAAACAATATCGAAACGAACGTCCATGTCCACATCGTTAAGCTCGATATAAGCTTCCGCGGCACGGATGAGATTACGGGCTTTTGCCGGCCCAACGGCTTCCTCCGGGTCGCCGAAGTAGTCGGTACTGCGGGTTTTTACCTCCACAATGACGAGTTCGTCCTTGTCTGTGGCAATAATGTCCACCTCAACTTTATAATTACGCCAGTTGGTTTCTAAAATGGTGTA
>CAYYOW010000097.1:0-8482 GCA_964473395.1 uncultured Lentimicrobiaceae bacterium
CAAACGGATCCACATGGCTGAAATCGGCTTCGTGGTCATAATCGTCCAGCGAAAAACCTATAGACGGAATTCCGTCTATAGCGCCCTCCATTGCAGCAGCCATGGTACCGGAGTAAACGATATTGATAGCCGCATTGGAGCCATGGTTTATGCCTGAAACCAGCAAATCAGGTTTACGTTCCAGTAATGCATTTTTCCCAAGCTTCACGTTATCTACCGGCGTACCGTTGGTCAAAAACTCACGAAAGCCTTCTTCTTCACGAAGCAGCCGAGGCATGAGCGGTGTTTTTATGGTAACGGCATGGCTCATCCCCGACATCACCTGTTCGGAAGAAATTACCACCACGTGGCCATATTTGCGCATGAGCTGAACCAGTTTACGCAGTCCTTTTGCGTGAATACTGTCGTCGTTGGTAATGAGTATAAGCGGTTTATCCTGCATGGGCTTCTCTTTCGTAAAATCACGGAAACATTTCCGTTTCGGATGACAAATATACAATGAGTTTTGCTTGGAAACGGCAAATTGCCAGGTTCTTTGTTATAACGGCAGACAGATCATCCCAGTATGCCGGTCAGCTCTTCGTATAGCCTATGAGTAGGCAATCCCATTACGTTGAAATAAGAGCCTTCTATTTTGTATATGGCAGCGTGACCAATCCACTCCTGAATACCGTAAGCGCCGGCTTTGTCAAGCGGATGGTATTCTCTGATGTAATAGTCAATTTCCTCTTCCGTCAGCAACTTAAACCATACCCGGGTAGAAGCCGTAAAAATCTTCATCTTATCATAAAGTCTCAGGCAAACACCTGTAATCACTTCATGTTTTCGGCCGGAAAGCTGCCTGAGCATCACGGCAGCTTCTTTTTCGCCGGCCGGCTTCCCCAACACCTTGTTATCCAGCAAAACAACCGTATCGGCCGTTATGAGCAACGTGTTCCTTTTCAAATCTTTATCCGCAAAGGCCATGCTTTTCAGCCGGCACAGATAAGCCGCTGCTTTTTCAGGAGAAAGGTCCTGAGGAAAAGTTTCTTTCACCGGCCTGGTTTCCACCCGGAAAGGAATATCCATCTCAGCCAGTAGCTGTTGCCGCCGCGGTGAGCCGGAAGCGAGGATAATATCATAGTTTTTAAATTTATCAAGCAACATATTTCTCATTCAAAATAAAACAACCCCATGGATAAAATCCCGGCAACCATGAGCAGTTTTATCCAAAGGGAAAGCGCGCTGAAATGCGCCTTCCGGTTGGCGGTTACCAGTTTCAAAAGGACTAAAGCGAAAAGTAAATCTACCAAAAAGAAAAACAGAAACAGTACGTTAAAACCATTTTCATAAAAAAACCACTGGATAGCAAAAGAGGCGATCAGTCCCGACAGGTTAACGGCAATGGCTGTATTTTTGGCTTTCCGTATGCCGTAAGTAACCGGTAAAGTCAAACAACCGGTCTGCCGGTCGCCTTCCACATCTTCCATGTCTTTCACCACCTCACGCAGCAAGCTTACCAAAAAAGCAAAGCCCATAAAAATCAGTACCAGCCGGTTAACCAGCAACAGCCGGCTATGATCAACGGATATAGCTTGTACTTGCAAAGCCATCAATTCATACAACCATACCAGTCCGAAAGAAAGAGCACTCAAAAAAGCCACAACAAGATTTCCCACCAACGGCTGACATTGGTACCGTATGGCATAAAACCACAGCAGTCCGGCAGTAAAGATAAAAATCAATGCATAACTACTTTTACTCAGCAAAAAAGAAAGTAGTGATCCGGCAAGGATACCGCCAACGGTAAAAACCCAATATAAAATCCAGCCCTGATCCCGGGTAAATATCTTTTCAAAACTGTTTTTCCCCGGTTTGTTGACCACATCGGTTTTCAAATCGTTCAAATCGTTGATAACATACCCCCCCATGGCTGTCAGCAACACAGCAAAAACCAGCAACAAAAATTCCGCAAATGTCATCCCGGCATTACCCGCAAGTCTCAATTCAGGTTTGATAAGTAAAAACAGCAAAAAAGCCATGCTCAAAATTACCATCAGCAGATTCGGCCAGCGTATCAGTTTAAAAAATGTGCGCATTTGTTGTTGTCATTCGTTAATTGGATAATTCGTCATTCGTTAATTTGTCATTCGATGGCCGGACAATGATCATCCGGCTGCTATTCATTTGTCATTCAATGGTTAAGTGATTGCTATTCGGTTGTCAAACAGTGGCCATCCGATAATGTCAATGCTATTCAGGCATCAACAATCAACACCTTTTTACTTTTGCCTTTTAACTTTACCAGGTAAACGCTTCCGGAGTCATCCATTTCCCCTGCACTTTCATCACCTGTTCGATGATGTCGCGCACGCAGCCATCGCCTCCATTTTTGTCGGAGATATAGACAGAAACCTCTTTCACCTCTTCCACAGCATCGGCAGGGCTCACGGGTACCCCTACCCTTTTCATCACCGGGATATCCGGAATATCATCGCCCATGTAAACCACATTCTCAGGATCGATATTTTTTTCTTTAATGTATTTCTCAAAAACAGCTATCTTATTTTTTACCCCCGTAAAAGCATCTTTAATATTCAGTGTGTCGAATCGGTTGTCCATAGACCTGGAAAGCCCGCCCGAAATAACCACAACATTATATCCCAGTTTCACAGCAAGTTGCAACACATAACCATCTCGCACATTGGCCGTCCGTAAAGGAGGATCGTCATGTTGCAGTATTACGTGACCATCGGTCATTACCCCATCATAATCAAATATAAAGGTATTTACTCCATTGAGCAGTGCTTTGTAATTACTCATGATATTTCTTTAAAATTTGTTGACTAAAAATATGATATATTTCCTTCAAATCATTTTTGTTTTTAAGTATATCCATATGCTTTTCGATGGTAGAAATGTCGCCGCGCCGTGCAGGGCCGGTTTGTGCCTCATCCGGGGTCAGCTCCAAAATCTTGGCTACAGTTTCTCTGACAAGTGGTAAAAGCATTGCAGTATCCATCCCATTCTCTTTGAGAAAATCTTCGGCACTCGCAAAAAGGTGGTTTGTGAAATTATTCACCAACACGCCAGCCACATGCAATTTCTCACGTTGCTCCATGTCCATAACATATACCGATTTGCTGAACCTCCCGGCCAGCAGCTGAAGTGCATCCAAGACATCCTGAGAAGAAGCCTCCAAGCAGAAAGGAACACGAAACATATCTACTTTTCTATTTTTGGAGAAAGTTTGAAAGGGATAGAAAATACCGTAATGTTGAAATTTTTCCAGTACCTGCATCGGTGTAATCGCCGAGGTATGGCAGACAATTCCGTGTACCAGAGGCATCCCGGCAGCTACGGCAGCAATTTTCCCATCCGGAACAGCTACCAGATAGAAACCGGCATTCGTAGTAATTTCCGAATAATTATTTATTGCCTCAGCTCCAAGTCCGGCAGCCAACTTACGGGCATGATCGATATGTGGTGAGAAAATCTGCACGACAGCCAGCCCGGCTTCCGACATAGCTTTAGCCAAATGCCCGGCTACATTGCCAGACCCGATAAGGACAACCGTTTGTAGATTAAAATTCTGCTTCATGTAATAATAGCTTTCAGATACCGATCGAATGCTTTTACAAAATAACAACATATTTTTCATTCGTAAAAGCAGAACCTAAAAGTACCTCTTCTTCTACTTTTACTACGGTTATCAAACGATTTGCAGAACCCGTTATTTTAATAGAATTCCTATCTTTGCCCTTCTTAAAAATGGACATCGTGAATAAAGAGATTATATCACAGCGACTTAAAGATATTACAGAATCAGCTACCCTTGAGATGACACGACGCAGCCGCGAATTGAAAACCCGGGGTTTCGATATCATTAACCTGAGTATTGGCGAACCCGATTTTAATACGCCTGATCCTGTTAAAGAAGCAGCAAAAAAGGCTATTGATAATAACATTACACATTACCCTCCGGTGGCAGGGTTTAAAGTTCTGCAGGAGGCTATTGCCGAAAAGCTGAAAAGAGACAACAACCTGGATTTTTTGCCGGAGCAAATTGTGGTCTCCAACGGAGCCAAACAATCGTTGGCTAATATTTTCCTCAGCATTCTAGATCCCGGCGATGAGGTGATTATCACGGCTCCCTATTGGGTTTCTTATGCCGATATCATCAAACTTGCCGGGGGAAAAGTTGTTGCACTTCAAACCAGCATCGAAGACGGTTTTAAACTAAATCCGGAAAAGCTGAAAGAGGCTATCAATAGCAAAACCAAAGCATTTCTGTTTAACTCACCTTCTAATCCCACCGGAATGGTTTATACCGCTGAAGAAATATCAGGGCTGGTGAATGTTTTGAAGAAGCATCCTGATTTACTGGTCGTTTCCGATGAAATATACGAACACATTAACTATTCAGGGAAACATGTGAGCATTGCTTCATTTCCTGAAATCAAGGAACAGACTGTTGTGGTAAATGGTGTGTCAAAGTGCTATGCCATGACCGGATGGCGCATTGGTTACATGGCCGGCCCCCATTTTCTGGCAAAAGTCTGTACAAAATTACAAGGGCAATACACTTCCGGTCCGGGAACCATTTCGCAAATGGCTGCTCTGAAAGCCATGAAAAATCCGCCACATGATTCTGAATATATTCAAGAGATGGTTTCTGCTTTCAAAAGCCGTCGTGACCTGCTGGTGAAAAAGATAGGAGAAATTCCCGGTATAAAGACTTACATTCCGGAAGGAGCCTTTTACCTATTCCCGGATGTGAGGAGCTATTTTGGCAAAACAGATGGCGAAACGGTCATTAACAACGCCACTGATTTAAGCCTCTATCTTTTGGACAAAGCCCATGTGGCGCTTGTCACAGGCGAGGCTTTTGGTGACCCGAACTGCGTGCGTATTTCGTATGCCACCTCCGGCCATCTACTCGAAGAGGCTGTAAAACGTATCAAAACGGCCCTTATAAAATTAAACTAACAGAACGATGACTCTGACAACTGACAGTCTTCCCGCAATTTTTGAAGCTTTCAACAACAAAAAAGTGCTGATTATTGGTGATGTCATGCTCGATGCATACATCTGGGGCAAGGTAGAACGTATCTCGCCCGAAGCACCGGTTCCCGTCGTTACAGTCGTCAAACGCGAAGAGCGTCTCGGCGGAGCTGCCAACGTGGGCATGAACATCCGCGCGCTGGGCGCCATGCCCATCATGTGTTCCGTCATCGGCTCCGACGACAAAGGTGAGACACTCAGAGCTCTTATGCTCAATTCAGGGCTGGACGATGCCGGCGTTATCGAAAGTCCCCACCGGTTTACAACAACCAAATTCCGTATTCTAGGCAACAACACCCAAATGTTGCGGGTGGATGAAGAAACCTCACGCCCGTTGGAAAAAGAGGTTTTCCATGAACTTTGCAGTCGTATCGATAAGATCCTGAAGACAGACGATATCCGTGTTATTATCTTTCAGGATTATGACAAAGGTGTTATCACCCCCGAACTTATTGATTTCGTTACAGATATGGCCGAAGAGATGGGCATTCCCGTAACGGTTGATCCAAAAAAACGTAATTTCCTGGCTTACAGAAATACCACACTTATAAAGCCCAATCTTGCAGAAATGCAGGAAGGGCTTGAGCTGGCCGAACTTTCTTCCGACAAAGAGAGCCTAAAGAAAGCGGCGCAGCAACTATCCGGCCTTTTAAACACCTCCATGGTAATGAATACGCTTTCCGAAAATGGTGTTTTTATTTTATGGCACGAAAATGGGGAAGCCAAAGAGGAGCTGCTTCCGGCACACCGGCGCAACATTGCCGATGTTTCAGGCGCCGGCGATACGGTTATCAGTGTAGCATCGCTGTGCCTTGCCTCGGGGCTGAGAGCAAAAGAAATAGCGCTGCTTTCTAATCTCGCAGGTGGTCTGGTTTGCGAAGAAGCCGGCGTGGTTCCCATCAACAAAGAAAAACTTTTGGCAGAAGCCATACGTATTTTGAATAGCGAAAAACTGTAATGACACAAGAAACACCGGCAAAAAAAGAGATGGTGCAAAACATGTTCAACAACATTGCACCCAAATACGACCTGTTGAATCACTTACTTTCAGCCGGCATCGATAAAGGATGGCGTAGAAAAGTCAGAAAAGCGCTTGCAGCAGGTCATCCGGAAATTATTCTGGACGTGGCCACCGGAACAGGCGACTTGGCTATTGAGCTGGCCAAACTGCCCGTAAAAAAGATTATCGGTATCGACATAGCCGAAGACATGCTGGAAATTGGCAAGAAGAAGGTCGCTAAAAAAGGATTTGATCAAATTATAACCCTTGAGCCAGGTGATTCGGAAGCTATCCGGTACGAGGACAACTATTTTGATGCCATAACGGTTGCTTTTGGAGTGCGTAATTACGAAAATCTGGAAAAAGGGCTGCGAGAAATGTATCGTGTGCTGAAACCCGGAAAAAAAGTGGCTATTCTGGAATTCTCCAAGCCGTCCTCTTTCCCCATGAAAAATATTTACCAATTCTATTTTAATTATATCCTGCCCGGCGTTGGCCGTATGGTTTCAAAAGATAGTTCGGCTTACACCTACCTGCCACAGTCAGTAGCCCGTTTTCCGGAAAACAAGGAGTTTATGAATGTACTGCTCAAGGTCGGGTTTAGAAATCCGCAGCAAAACAGGCTCACCTTTGGTATCGCCACCCTCTATCTGGCTGAGAAATAATTTATTAAGCAAAATCAAAGAATTGAATCTACATAAATACTATAAGAACAAACCAAACGTTATAGATATTAAGAAATTCTGACTGCATTGAAAAAACAGGCCATACTTGCTTTTATTTTTGTTTTTGCCCTTTCCCTTGTTCATAGTAACGCTCAGGCACAAGGTGCAGTACTTAACCTTCAGGGATACAACGAACAGCCTTATCATTTTGGATTTATTCTGGGCATGAATACCATGAACTTCTCAGTAAAGCCGGTTGACAACCTATCGCAAATCAGCTGGAATAAAGCACAAGCCCCCGACCTCATCAGTGCACAATCCTATCATGTATATTCTGTTACAGCTTCGGCTTCACCCGGCTTCTCGGTGGGCATTCTGGGCAACCTGCGGCTTATGAGATTCCTTGATTTGCGGTTTATCCCTACGCTCTCTTTTGGCAGCCGGGCACTTGACTACAGTATAGAGGCAACCGGAATGGCTGGAACACCTGTAGGTTCGGATACGCTATTTGTGGTTCATAAAAAAGTTAACTCTACCTATCTTACATTTCCAATGCTGTTGAAATACCGCTCTTGGCGTAAAGACAATTACAGCGCTTACTTTATCGGAGGTATCAATTACTCCATTGATCTGGCTGCTGCAAAAAAAATAAAACAAGACACGGGAACCGGCGACATTATACTAAGAACACATGACATAGGAGCAGAAATTGGCGCCGGTTTTGATTTTTACAACGTCTATTTTAAACTTAGCGTGGAAGCTAAAATGATTTTCGGACTGAAAAACCTGATAGTGAATGACAACACAATTTATTCCGGAAGTATTCAGCAGCTTCATTCCAAGGTTTTTATGCTTTCTTTTACCTTTGAATAAATATCGTCATGACAAAAGAATTAACTAACCCACATGAGGATCTTTTTCAGGAAGTCATCGAGAAATCTTCCATGAAACAGGAAGTTTTCAAGGCTACACAGGAAGCTTTTGGCCTTTTTAAAACTATTTCGGGCCAAATGGCAGCAGAATATGCCACAGAGGCCAAAAAGCTGAAAGCTGAAAACGATGTCTCCATGACAATGGAAGAACACGGGACATTTGAGTTTTCACTAAAATTCGGCGGCGACATTCTGTTTTTTCTTATGCACTCTAATATCTTTGAGATTCCTCGTGACCACAACGTCATGCGCAGTACTTACATCAAAGAGGACAAAGAACGTTCCTATTGCGGTATTATTCACATTTATAATTTTCTGAGCGATTCGTTTAAATACGACCGCAAGAACGATCTCGGCTACCTCATCGGCCGCGTGCTAATCAACAAAGAGCAACACTATTTTATCGAAGGGAAGAGCGAGCTTGGGTTTTTGTACAAGAATTTTCGGAACAGCATAATAAATCCCGAGTCCGTGGACAAAATTATTACGGCAGCCATCCGTTATACCATTGGATTTGACTTGTTAACACCACCTTACGATCATGTAAAACTTGTGAGTGTGGACGAGATGAAAGACAGGCTGGACACCATTGCTTTCAAAACCGGTAAGCGGCTCGGATTTAAGTTTTATCCCGATCAGGAATAGAAGGAATAAAAAAAATGATTTTTTTTAAAAAAACATTTTGAGGAATAAATATTTTACTATTTTTGCACCTCCAAAATGACAAATGGTCCGTTCGTCTAGCCAGGTCAGGACGCCAGGTTTTCATCCTGGTAACACGGGTTCAAATCCCGTACGGACTACTTTTCTTAACCCTAAAACACTGACATAAAGTGTTTTAG
>CAYYOW010000098.1:0-7814 GCA_964473395.1 uncultured Lentimicrobiaceae bacterium
TTATACCTAATTCGTTGAGTTTGTATTACAACCCCCTTCGGATAATGCCCGATATTTCAGTGGTGAATGTAATTCTCTTCGCTTTCAAAGGCGCTTCAAATATATATTGGCATAATACATGATGATGATTGCTTTTGAAATTTATGTTTGTATAACATAGATATTATTCATTGAAAATTTTGACCTAATATCACACATTATTATTTTCCGAAAATGATTCACATTTGTTTTCTGGTTACATATACAAACCAAAATTTGTATATTTGCGTACAATACAACACAAACTGATTTTTAAAATCTTAATTACTTTAAAATGCCTACCAACAAATTAGCTTGTAAGGATTTGCACAGTAAAAACAATTCGATTGACAACAATAAGGTATTGGGCAGGTATTGTACTGAAGAACAAAAAGCTCTTTTGGTGAATAATCTGAATTGTATTCATTACAAAAAAGGAGAAACTATTTTTTATGAGGGGCAACCGACTTTCCTGATATATCTTATTTATTCCGGTATAGTAAAACTTTGGAAGGAAGGGCAACATAGAGAGGGGCAGATTATTCGCTTCTCCAAGAGAGGAGAGATAATGGGATTTTGGGGCTGTTTGGAAAAGGAAAAATATTCCTTGTCAGCTACTGCTCTGGTAGACACAAACGTTTGTTATATCAAGAAGAAAATATTTTTTGATGTCTTTAGAAACAATTTTGAAATATTCTTTTACATTTTACAAGAGTATATCAGAAACTTAAAAAAAGTCGAATCAGACATAAGAAATATGGCAGAGATGAACGTGAGAGAAAAAGTAGCTAAGGCAATTCTTATATTACTTGACTGTTTCGGAAACAATATTAACAATACAAATTTAAAAACAGTTTTATCAAGACAGGAAATAGCTTCGTTGGCCGGATTAAATATTGACAGTGTAAGTAAACAATTAGCAGTGTTCAAACGTGAAAAAATTATAGTTGCAGATGAAAATAAAATATCTATTGATCATAAAGCCCTGAAAAAAATCATTCTTCCTTATAGCTTCATAGATAGTAACGGTTCAATATAATTTCCCCATTCATTAACTGCCGTGCCGGTCAGAACATTCCTTCCGTTTCTTACCTTATTTTCAACACGTCAAAAACCCATAAGACATTGTTTATCAGGCAGGACCAGGAAGTTGCTGATAATTACCGTTTCCATGTTGGGTATTTGTCTTCCCTCTTGAAGTTTAAATACTTTTTTTATCAAGACATCGGATATTGTTTGGGAAAATATTAGTTGGTTATTTTGCAATTAAATCTTTAATTCTTATCAGAATTTCAAATAACCAAATAATGAAGTCAAAATTTTTTTCAAGAAAAATCGTACCATTTGCGTTAGGTATTATTTTTCTAGCCTGTTCGGGCAATGTTATTGCACAGGTAAGCGAGCAAAAAAACAATACTGCTTCCAAACTTAAGTTTAAGGGGATAACTTTTCAACCTGGTTACCGCATCCAGACACGCTATGCATTTTATGAATCAACCCGCACCAACGACATAATGATACGGAGGTTACGACTTAAAGCAAAAGGCAATGCTTTCGGTATAGCCAACTATTATATTGAGGTGAAATTTGACAACAATGCACAAGTAGGAAAAACACCAAAACCAATAGTAGAGAACGCATGGCTGGAATTTAAACTTCATAAGAATATATATTTGCGCGTTGGCCGCTATGACGTCCCCTTCACAAGAAGTTTATTAACATCAGACTCTAAACTCATGCTGATGAACCGTTCAATTGTTACCGGCAAACTTGCAAAACTTGGGCTTGTTGATAACACTGAAGGCCTATTGTTGCATGGAAGGCCATTGAACGGTCATTTAGAATACAGTTTTGGTGTTTTTAACAACGAAGTGTTTGAGAAAGCTAATGGACAGACAGCAAAGTGGAGTAAAAACTTGATGCCTGCCGGGAGGGTTGCCCTGAATTTTTTTGACAAAAAAGGAAAACCCAAATCAAGCGGTTATGCAGATTACAAAGCATCTTATATAGGGAAAGGCAAAAGGTTATCAATTGGTATAAATGCAGTTCGTCTTCCAAACGTTCATGATGACACTTTACAATATAATCTTACTGCTTTCGGTACCGACCTTTTTGCTAATTATAACGCGTTCACTTTTGAAGCAGAATATGATATGTTTAAAAAGAATGTTAATAGCAACGGATGGTATGCACAGGTTGCCTATTTGTTACCTTTTGAAATAGGTAAAAAACTCAAGATCGAACCAAACTTTCGCTATCAGGAATTTGATGAAAATACCAGCGTTTCAGGCAAAAAAATTAATGCCACATCAGTTGGACTCAACTTTTATATAAGAGGACATAATCTAAAAGCCCAGATGGATTACACTATTAATGGCAATGAAACAAAAGAAGTGAATAACAACGTATTTGAGGTTCAATTGCAATTTGATTTTTAAACAATTAGCTGTCATAAATAATTATTTTTAGTATGAAAGATAGTACCAAACAGATTGAGCGAAGAGATGCATTAAAAAAGCTAAGCCTTACAGGAGCCATTGCCCTTTTTGCAACTGTTGCTCCGGTCAAAGCGGCTAAAATTTTGGTTAAGGATAAAAAGCCAGACGTAAAACAAAAAAAATGGGCAATGGTAGTTGACCTGAGACGATGTGTAGGCTGCATGTCCTGTCAGGTTTCCTGTAAAATGGAGAACGATGTACCTTTAAAGGTTTTTCGTTCGTGGGTCAAGATTATCCAAAAAGGAAAATATCCTAATGTAAAACAACATCACCTGCCCCGCCTTTGTAATCATTGCGACAATCCGCCCTGCGTTAAAGTTTGCCCCACTACAGCATCTTATATTAGAAAAGATGGGGTCGTACTCATAGATTACGATAAGTGTATTGGATGTACTTACTGTGTTCAGGCTTGTCCTTATGATTCACGATTCCTTAATCCGGTTACAAAAACAGCTGACAAATGCACCTTCTGTGCACACAGGATAGACAAGGGATTAGCGCCTACCTGTGTGAGAAGTTGCATGGGAAGGGCCAGAACATTTGGAGATATTAACGATCCTGACAGTAAGGTATCCAAACTTTTGCTGGAAAACAATGTAACTGTTCTGAAAAAAGATCAGGGAACAGAACCCAAAGTGTATTATATAGGATTGGATAAGGCAATTATAGGCGGCTTAAAAGACACTGTCGGGGGTGCAGGATATTATAAAACAATTTAAATGACATTATTAATAAATTGAGTACAAATAAAATGCAAGAAGCAATAAACATAATAGCAAATGTATCGCATGAAGGAACTTGGGATACATTAATAGCCGGTTACTTCTATTTCACTGGCTTAAGTGCGGGAACTTTTGTAATCTCATCCCTTTACCGTGTTTTTGGATTTGAAAAATTCAAGCCAATCGCCAAAAGTGCAGCGGTGTTGGCAGTAATACTTCTTCTGATAGCACCAATCTTATTGATAATTCATCTTGGAAGACCGGAAAGGTTTTATACTCTTTTATATCATTTTAATCCGACTTCTGTAATATCCTGGGGAACGTACCTGCTAATATTATATCCTATCGGCTGTTTGGTTTACACCTATTACCTCTTTAAAGATGATGCTAAAAAATCCAAGTTGTTTGGCATGATTAGCATACCACTTGCCATTGCGGTTCACGGCTATACGGGCTTCGTATTTGGCGTGATTCAGGCAAGGGCATTTTGGTACTCACCATTGATGCCGTCCTATTTTCTTACTTCTGCTATCGTTTCGGGTTTAGGCCTGGTGATACTTGTAAGCGTTATACAGGACAAGTATCATAATAGAAAAATAAATATAGACCTGCTGCTCAGTTTAGCAAAATTATTATTATGGTTTCTGGCGCTTGATTTATTCTTTGTATTTAGTATAATATTAGTCCTTTATAACGGAGGATTAAATGCGGTCGCTTCTGTAAATCTTGCTATCCACAGTCCCGAATTTTCAATAGGAGAATTGCTGTTAGGTATGATAGTGCCGCTATTCCTTCTTGTGTTTCCAAAGACACGTAAATCCAGTTTGGCAATAATAATTGCAGCAGTACTGGTTGTTATTTTTGTCTTTGCAATGCGTTACTCGGTTGTAATGATTGGACACGCAATTCCCATTAGCTAATAATATATAAAAACTATAAAAATGGATATAGGAAGAAGAAAATTTTTTAAAATAGCAGGAGGAATATCTGCAGCTACACTTGTGAGTGCTGCAACAGGAAAAGAGTTGTTTATGCTGAAGGAAGTCAATGCTCAGGAAGCAGGTGATATTGCAAAACAATTTGGGAATATTGATGTTAAATATAGCGCAGATGTCATGTGTCCTTCCGAATGTGCCCTTGAAATGTGGATAAAAGACGGAACACTGAATAAAATATATGGAAATTCACATTGTTCCTACAATGACGGAATAGTATGTGCTAAAGGTTCTTCCGGAGCGCAACTTGTATATTCTCCCGAAAGAAACAAATATCCGATGATACGTGTTGGAGAACGTGGTGAAGCCAAATTCAGGAAGGCAAGCTGGGAAGAAGCAATCGATTATATTTCGACAAAACTAACTAAAATTAAAAAGGAACATGGCCCTGAGTCTGTTATAATGGATGCAGGGGATGTTACAGACAGAGATCCTTACTGGCGATTTGCCTTTGCTTATGGTACGCCAAATGCAGTTGAGCACGGAGCAATATGTGATACGCCGAGAAGGCATGGTCCAAAGCTTATGTTCGGAGGTAAAAGGATAGAGCCGGATGTGATGAGGCCTGTTTTGGTAAGACAACCGGATGGAAGCCTCAAAAATGACTATTCTTACAAATCCAGACTGATTATTTATAATGGATGGAATCCTTTTGTTGCTACAAGAATAAATTATGAGAGCAGAGGCACAGTGGGTGCAAAGGTGGAAAACGGGTGTAAGATCGTTGTTATAGACCCCAGTCATACAAATACAGCAGCTCAGGCAGATATGTGGCTCTCTCCCAGAGCAGGAACAGACCCCGATTTGTTTGCTGCCATGCTTCGGTATATTCTTGAAAACAACAATAACCAAAATCCCGACAGGAATTATATTGACTGGAGCTTTAAAAAATACAGTTTGGGGTGGGAAGAATTTGAGAAAGAATTTAAAGGCTGGTGGAGCAAAAAAGACCCGATAAACAACATGCCATACTTTACGTTGGAATGGGCAGCCAACAGAACGGGTTTACCAAAAGAAAAAATAGAAGAATTATCGCATCTTTTCGGGATAACAAAACCCGCAGCGCTCATTTGGGGAATGCAGTCGCCAGGTCACCACTTTAACGGTTCCGTTGCTTCTATAATCGGAACTACATTAAACGTGATAACAGGAAACTTTGATGTGCCGGGCGGCGCTATTGATACCGAACTGGTAAAATGGAATAAAGGGGGAAAGGCTACCGGGAAATGGCTCAAAAAACGCAAAGTGACCAGAATTATTGATGGTAAGGAGATTGAAGGAGAGCAGGAAAACCTGCAAATGGATACTTTTGGAGACTGGCCTGCCGGATGGGATGATGTCGTTGGAGATTATCCGAGAAGATTTCTTGAAGGGGTAACCCTTAATTACGGCCCTTTCAAAGGACACAAGTATCCTGTTAAAGGCTACATACTTAGAACGGGTAATTCGGTTATAACGGGAAGTGCACCGTGGAAATGGGAAGAAGCATTGACGGCCAAAGATGCGGGGGGAAATTACAAAGTAGAGTTGAATGTCGTTATTGACACATTATTTCTCGAAAGTGCCTATTATGCAGATGTCATTCTTCCTGAAGCCAGCTATGCAGAACGAATAAGCCTGAGCGATGTTTACCCGTCAACCAGTATGGGCTGGTTACGTGATCAGGTGATAAAACCCCTACACGAGTCAAAAACGCCTTTTGACATAATGATTGCTTTAACTAAAGCATTGTATAAAAAAGGGGATAGGGATATTAAACCGGAAGATTTCTGGGAAAAATATTCTAATGAGGAAGACTTCTGGGATGAAGCACTTGAAGGAGTGCCTGGCAGATACAATATCGGACAGCCGTTAAGATATCCTGATTTTCCCGAAGGTTACAAGTTAATAGGGACACCTGATTCGTTAGAGAAAGGTAATGTTAAAATAGACCATGCAAAAAAAACTGTGAAGGGGGTGCCGGTAACAGTAAAATGGCTCAGAGAACATCATGGAGTAGCTACATGGCCTATGAGCTGGTATCGATACAGGAAGTGGGATGCAAAGAAGAAAGAGTGGGTGCATAACGGAGTATTCCCCAGAGGTACCAATACAAAAAAAATAGAATTTGTGTGGGATCGGGTTAACGAAAACGGAAACAGGATAGGACGTTACGCCAAATATAATAAACGATTGGAAGAAACAGGGGTAATACCGAGAGGGCTTAAAGAAATAAACTTTAAAAAATTCTCTCCTACTTTCTTCTGGTTTGAAACACTATGGAATCCACACACAAATCCTGCATACAGGAAATACGTTGACAAATATCCTTTTCAGCTAATTAGTGGCAGGGTGCATCAAAGCATGACGGCTACACAAATGATACCCTGGTTAGGCGAAACTCCGGTTGAAGGTACATGGATACCGCTGAACAATGAATTTGAGCAGGAAATGCTTGAAGCTCGTCCGGGAGGAATGGCCAATTATAAACTTGAAAAGAAAAAATTTAAACCGGGCACATGGTGCGTGGGTACAGTATTGATAAATGCTTCGGATGCAAAAAACCTGGGGGTAACCACAGGAGATATGCTGGAAGTAGAGAATCCGTTAGGCAAGACCACCAAAGGAAAAGCTTTTGTCAGTGAAGGAATAAGGCCTGGCGTTATTAAAATCGGGTTTGCTACCGGGGGGAGATTTAGCAAAGGTATGGGTGCAACATACAAGCAAAAGGATTATACCCCAAGTCATAGTGATTTAATGGATCCAAACGCACTAAGCCCGATAATGGGTCAACCTGCTTTTGCTGATATGATAGTGAAAATAAAAAAGATATAATTTTATTATTTACCGGAAAAATAACAAGATGATCGACGAAGAATTTTTTATAGAACGCCTGAAAATGTACGATTTACTAAGGCATCTTTACCTGTCTCACCCTACCCTGGAAGTGTTGAACTCGTTAAAACAACTGTCGTCTGAAAATGATGATATTAATATTGGGTTAGACCTTTTAAAGGGTGCTTCTTCTACTGATTTATCAGAACTTGAGGCAGAATTCACCAGGCTTTTCATCGGGCCGGGTAAGGTTCCAGCTCCGCCTTACGAATCGTACTATACATCGCGAAAAAAGCTATTGATGCAAGAATCAACCATCGCTGTAAGGCAGAAGTATCTTAAAGCCGGACTGGTGATGAAAAAACTCTATTCCATACCTGATGATCATCTTGTAAGCGAATTTGAATTTATGTATTATCTGTGTAATAAAAGTTATGAAGTATTTGTCGGGAATAAAAAGGAACAAGCAATAAAATTCCTTAAAATGCAGAAAGAATTTCTTGAACAACATCTGATAAAATGGATTCCCAATTTCTGCGAGCACATCCTTAATTCAACAAATCACGACTTCTTTAAAGGACTGGCTTTCTTTACAAGAGATTGTATTAATGAGGATATGAAAGTAATTAAAGAAGTGAGCAAACTATTAGAGAATAAGGAGTATTTAAAATTTCAACCTTTGTAAACTGTTTTCCTTTTTCCGGTAATTTTTGTTAAACATGGGGATGATCTGTGGGATAGGTACTACCGGTATCTACCGCAACCCC
>CAYYOW010000099.1:0-7516 GCA_964473395.1 uncultured Lentimicrobiaceae bacterium
AACATCAGTGTGACCTATAAAATTGAATTTAACAATAATAAGGGATGTAAAAACCTTCGGTGGTAAAGCAAATGGACACTTTAAAACACATAGACCTCAATAAACTTCCGGCACATGTGGCCATCATCATGGATGGAAACGGCAGGTGGGCCCGAAAGCAGGGACACAACCGTGCTTTCGGGCATCACAAAGGGGTTGACGCTGTACGTTCGGTGGCAGAAGCTGCTGCTGAAATGGGTATCCAGTATCTGACACTCTACACTTTCTCTACCGAAAACTGGAAACGGCCACAGGAAGAGGTAGAGGCTTTGATGCACTTGTTTGTTGAGACCATTGAGAAAGAAATTCCCACCCTGAATAAAAATGATATCCGGCTTAACGCCATTGGAGATATTGATGGTCTTCCGAAATTGAACAGGGCGAAGTTGATGAGCACCATGGAGAAGACTAAAAACAACCGGAAAATGACGCTAACGCTCGCTTTAAATTATAGCGGACGATGGGAAATTATCGAAGCGATGAAGAAAATGATAGCCGACCAGCAGATTGGAAAACTAAATCCGGAGAATTTGGATTGCAACACTGTTTCAAAATATCTGAATACAGCGCAAATGCCAGATCCGGAACTGCTTATCCGCACAAGTGGAGAGCAGCGTATCAGTAATTTCCTTTTGTGGCAGATCGCCTATTCCGAATTATATTTTTCACCGAAATTATGGCCTGACTTTGACAAACAAGATTTTTATGAAGCCATCCTTGAATATCAAAAGAGAGAAAGAAGATTTGGCTTGACAAGAGAGCAATTAAAATTTGGAGAATAGAATGAAGATGTTTAAGTACAAATGGAGTTGGCTTTTATTGATTTTTGTTGGCTTAACTTTTGTCCCCGTATTGGCAAATGCACAATCGAAGCAAAACGATTTACTATCTGAAATCAAGTATGATCACCCCGGGAAATTTATTATCGGTGGTATCAACGTTTCGGGAGTAAACTACATGGACAAATCGGTGGTTATCATGCTGGCTAACCTGGAAGAAGGAGAGACAGTAAAAATACCCGGAGATGCAATCACTTCTGCTATCCGAAACCTTTGGCACCAGGGACTTTTTGATAATGTCAGTATCTTGGCTACCAAAATACAAGGCGATACCATTTACCTCAATATCTATCTACAGGAAAAGCCAAAACTCAATAAATTCTTCTTTTCCGGCATTAAGAAAAGCGAACAAGATGATCTGAAAGATAAGATAAACCTTACCCGTGGTGATGTTGTAAGCAGTCATTTGATCATTCGTACCGAGAATATTATTAAAAATTATTATCGCGGCAAAGGTTACCTGAATACTGAAGTAAGCATTTCCACAAAAAATGCCGGCTCACGAAAAGATCACAGGGAATTTGTTGACATCAACATCAACATCAAGAAAAATAAGAAAGTAAAAATTGCAGTAATCAACATATACGGAAATCATGCTTTCACAAAAGATAAGGTGAGAAATGCCATGAAAGACACCCGTGAGAAAGGTTATTTCGATCCGTTAAATCCGTTGGGGCTTATGGTGGTTCATGCCGTAGCTGATGTAGCTACTTTACACCTGAAGAAACTCCGAGACGACCTTATCAGCTATGCGCTAACAAATTATCGCCTACGAATTTTCAAAAGTTCCAAATTTATTCAGTCGAAATTTAAGGATGACCTGAACAAAATAGTTACCGAATACAATTCAGCCGGATATCGCGATGCTCAAGTACTTAAAGACTCTATTTATAAAATTGACAAAACTGATATCGGGATAAATATCTATCTGAAAGAAGGGGATAAATATTATTACCGGAAAATTACCTGGGTTGGAAATACTATTTATAGTTCCAAGTTCCTGAGTGCCGTTTTGGCCATAAAGCCCGGAGATGTTTATAACAAAAAGTTATTAGAGACCAATCTGAACTACAATGATAAAGGTTTCGATGTGAGCAGTTTGTATATGAATAACGGTTATCTGTTTTTCTCTGCCAACCCCGTGGAGACGTACGTGAGTAACGACTCTATCAATCTGGAGATCCGGGTGCACGAGGGAAAACAGGCACGTATTAATAAGGTAACAGTAAGCGGAAATACCAAAACCAACGACCATGTTGTTATTCGTGAACTTCGTACAAAACCCGGACAACTTTTCAGCCGCTCTGATGTTATCAGAAGTGTGCGTGAGCTGGCAAATCTGAAATATTTTAACGCGCAAAACCTCAAACCTGATATCAAACCGAATCCGGCAAACGGCACTGTGAACATTAACTACAGCGTGGAAGAAACCTCCGCCGACCAGATAGAGCTTTCGGGCGGTTGGGGCTACGGAAGGATTATCGGCACCGTAGGGTTGAGTTTCAACAATTTCTCTTTGCGTAATTTCTTTAACGCTAAAGCCTGGAGGCCTGTCCCTTCGGGCGATGGGCAAAAACTCTCCATCCGCTTCCAAACCTATGGAGCAGGCTACATGAGTGCCGGAATTACATTTACCGAACCTTGGTTGGGGGGTAAAAAACCTAACGCGCTAACTGTATCCTATTACTATTCCATCTATTCCATAAAATCGCATACTACCATAACACCAGATCCAAACAACCCGGCATATAGCTCGGGAAATCGGAAATTTGTTAGCCATGCTATCACTGTTGGCCTGGGTAAACGCCTGAATTGGCCAGATGACTATTTTACCCTTTATCAGGCTGTTAATGTACAGCTTTACAACCTGGAAAATTATGCTTCTATTTTTTATGTTGGAAATGGAAATGGTAAATACAATAACCTGAATTATACAATTGTTTTGGGAAGAAACTCGGTTGATGCACCCATTTATCCCAGATCTGGTTCCAATATTTCACTCTCGTTGGCCCTAACACCACCCTACTCACTTTTTTCCAATAAGGATTACACAAACCTTCCAGATACAGAGAAATATAAGTGGATCGAATATTACAAATGGAAATTCAAAGCCTATCTCTATTTTGAGCTGATGAATAAGCTGGTGCTGACAACAAAAGCCAGGTTTGGATACCTTGGCGCTTACAATGCCAAATTGGGAGCCACCCCGTTTGAACGTTTTTATCTTGGTGGTGACGGGCTTTCGGGTTACAACAACTACGATGGGCGAGAGGTTATCGGTATGCGTGGCTACGGCAACGAAACAATAACACCGAACTACTATAAAAACCGGAATCTGGGTGGAACCATTTATTCACGCTATACCCTGGAACTTCGCTATCCTATTTCACTGGCCGCTAGTTCTACCATTTATGTTGAAGCTTTCTTTGAAGCCGGTAATTCCTGGGCGGGAACAAAGGACTTTGATCCTTTCAATCTGAAACGTTCGGCTGGTATTGGAGCCCGAATCTATCTGCCTATGTTTGGATTACTCGGCCTTGACTGGGGTTACGGATTTGATAAAATCCCCGGTATCCCCAGTGCCAGCGGAAGCCATTTCCACTTCTCCATGAATGGCTCACTTGACTAATCTTGGCAAGCTTATTGTAGCTTTTATTGAAACAAAAATCAGGTAAAATGAAAAAGACAAAAATCCAACTTATATCGGCTGTTCTTGTGGGGCTGATGTTGCTGGCTTTTGTGCCCCTGGCTCATGCGCAAAAAAGTGCTTTTGTGGATACACAGTATATTCTGAAAAATATTCCGGAATATACCGATGCCCAGGATATCTTAAACAGCCTGTCAGAGAAATGGCAGGCAGAAATTACTGAAAAGCACAAAGAGGTCAGTGAGATGTATAAAAAATATCAGGCGGAAGCCGTATTGCTTCCTGCCGATGTAAAAAAGAAGCGCGAAGATGAAATTGTAACAAAGGACAATGAGGTAAAAGCATTACAAAAAGAGTATTTTGGTCCGGGTGGTGATTTGTTCAAAAAACGGGAAGAGTTGATAAAGCCAATCCAGGAAAAAGTTTACAATGCCATAGAAACTATCGCAACGACCGAAAATATTGCTTTTGTCTTTGATAAAGCGGGAAGTCCAACCCTCCTCTACGGTAACCCGAAGTATGACATTAGCGATGCAGTACTTGATGAGCTTGGAAAAGTTATGCAAACAAATAGCTCAGGATCACGATAGCCAAAGTATTTTATAGCGACAAAAATGAAGTTATTTCTTCATTTAACGAATTTTATAACAATCATTGATGAAATTTTTTTAAATTTGCCGCTCACTTTTGAAGTTTAATTATTATTCATAACAATATTCATGCAATGAAAACATTTAAAAAAGGCTTTTTACTTTTAGCCGTTGCCCTCTTTATCTCCGGATTTGGTTTTGCTCAGGGCTCATTAAAAATCGGTTACATCAATTCTAACAAGCTAATGGGTATAATGCCGGAAGCCGACTCTGCTCAGGCTCATGTTAAAGTTTATGCCGCTGGGTTACAGAAACAGATGCAATCCATGGCACAGGAGTACCAAAGCAAAGTGCGTGATTACCAAAGTAATGTAGGAACCATGTCCGATTTAATCAGACAAACCAAAGAAAAAGAAATTTCTGATCTGCAACAGCGCATTCAGGCCTTCCAGGCTTCTGCTGATAAAGATGTTCAGAAAAAACAGCAAGAATTATTTCAGCCTATAATTACAAAAGTGAAAAATGCTATAGATGCTGTAGGTAAAGAAAATGGTTATAACTACATTCTCGATGTTTCTCAGGGCGTTGTTCTTTATTATGGAAATGGTGATAATATTACGCCACTTGTGAAAAAGAAATTACACTTGAAATAAGGGAATCTTTCTCTTTAAAAAAAACCTGCTGAAATTCAGCAGGTTTTTTTAATGTCCGTAATTACTCTTATCTTTTTCTGGTAGTACCGGTACCCTGTATTTGTTCAGAATCCTAAAAACCGTTTATCCAAATAACTTCATAAATTTGCCATCCCAAAAATTAAAGGCTATGAAAGATGTATTCGAAAAAATCAAAGAACTTTCTGAAAAATACCGAGACGATACTGCCCGGAACCTGTCGAAGCTTGTGAAGATTAAATCGCTCAGCACACAGGAAAAAGAAGTTCAACAGGAGTTAAAACGTCAAATGGAAGAAGCCGAATTCGATGAAGTAAAAATCGATGATCTGGGTAATGTTATTGGTCGCATTGGAAACGGAAAACGCATCCTGGCCTTTGACGGGCACATGGATACAGTAGATTTCGGAAATCTTGATGCCTGGGATTTTGATCCCCTGAGCGGAGAAATTAAAGATGGTTATGTGATGGGTCGCGGTTCGGCAGACCAGGAAGGCGGCCCTGCTGCTTTTGTTACTTCCGGCCGTATTCTGAAAGAGCTCGGCTTTGACAAAGATGTTACCCTTTATTTTGTGGGCAGTGTTATGGAAGAAGATTCCGATGGGTTACCCTGGAAATACATTGTGGAGGAAGACAACATTCGTCCCGACTTTGCTATCAGCACCGAACCTACCAACCTGAACATTTATCGTGGTCATCGCGGACGTATGGAAATAGAAGTAAGCTTTTACGGTCTGTCTGCTCACGGCTCAGCTCCCGAAAGGGGCAAAAACGCCATTTATATGGCTTCGCGTGCTGCTCTTGAAATTGAAAAATTAAACGAACGCCTCGCTTATGACGAATTTCTCGGCAAAGGTAGTGTTACCATTTCCGAAATGGTTACCGGCAGTCCTTCGCTTTGCGCCGTGTCCGACTTTGCCAAAATCCATCTCGACCGTAGGCTCACTTGGGGAGAAACCAAAGAATCGGCGGTGAAAGAAATAGAAGAGATTGTAAAAGACATGAATGCCAAAGTAGAAGTATTGCAGTACCGCGAAAAAGCTTATACCGGTCTGGAATACGGCATGGAAAAATATTATCCCACCTGGAAAATGCCCGAAGATCATCCGGTGGTTCAAACCGGCGTAAGTGCTTACAAAGATTTGTACGGGAAAGCGCCTAAAGTAGATAAGTGGACTTTCTCAACCAATGGTGTGGTTATCAATGGCGTCTATGGAATTCCCACCATCGGATTTGGTCCCGGCAATGAAGTGATGGCCCATGCTCCCAACGAAAAAACACCCGTAGAGCATCTGGTGGTAGCCAGCGCTTTTTATGCTGCTTATGCATACAAATTTGCTGAAAACAAATAGAAACAAAATGGAGAAAAATATGAATTTGGAGCAACAGATCAAGCGGCTAAAAGAACTTAAAACCCAATTATATCAAAAAGATTTTCTCCTCACATGGGAAAAAAGTGAGGATGAATTAAAGATGGTGTTGGAAATAGCTGCCATTTTGAAAAGTATGCGGGAGCAGAATATCTCTTCCAAAGTGTTTGACTCGGGGCTGGCCATTTCTATTTTCCGTGATAACTCTACCCGCACCCGCTTTTCTTATGCTTCGGCAGCTAACCTGCTGGGACTGGAAGTGCAGGATATGGATGAGACAAAATCACAGATTGCCCATGGCGAAACTGTCCGGGAAACAGCCAATATGATCTCTTTTTTAAGTGATTTTATCGGTATCCGTGATGATATGTATATTGGCGAAGGTCACAAATATATGCTGGAAGTTGGAGAGGCATTGGATGATGGATATAAACAGGGCGTTTTGCCCGTACGTCCGGGTATCGTCAACCTGCAATGCGATCAGGATCACCCAACGCAATCGATGGCCGACCTGCTACACTTGAAACAACATTTCGGTTCACTGGAAGCCCTTCGCGGAAAGAAAATCGTTATGAGCTGGGCGTATTCGCCGAGCTACGGCAAACCGTTGTCTGTTCCGCAGGGGATCATCACACTCATGTCGCGTTTCGGTATGGATGTGGAGCTGGCATATCCCGAAGGATATGAACTTATTCCGGAGATAGTGGACATTGCCCGTCAGCATACTAAAATTAGTGGTGGGAGCTTTCACATCAGCCATTCCATGGAGGAAGCGGTGAAAGATGCAGATATCGTTTATCCCAAAAGCTGGGCACCATTTCATGTGATGCAACAGCGCACCGAATTGTTGCAGCAAAGCGATACAAAAGGTCTGGAAGAGCTGGAAAAAGCTTGTCTCGCAGAGAATGCCAAATTCAAAGACTGGGAATACAACGAGGATAAGATGCAACTGACTAAAGACCAGGATGCGTTGTATATGCATTGCCTTCCCGCTGACATTACCGATGTTTCGTGTGATGCCGGGGAGGTGAGTAAAGCTGTTTTTGAAAAATACCGCATTCCCACATACGTAGAGGCTGGTTTCAAACCTTACATTATTGCTGCTATGATGTTTACCAACCGTTTTGAAAATGCTCCCGGTGTATTAAAAAAGATACTGGAAAGAGATACAAAGCGGGTGAATTTTTAAATTCTTCTACGGAAAAGGTAAATAAACTGAAAATAATTTTTTGAAATTAGCTGTGAATATGTAAATTTGCAGCCCTTTTCGGAGTTATCCAAAAGCAGGGCCTATAGCTCAGTTGGTTAGAGCACCTGACTCATAATCAGGTGGTCCCAGGTTCAAGTCCTGGTGGGCCCAC
>CAYYOW010000100.1:0-7471 GCA_964473395.1 uncultured Lentimicrobiaceae bacterium
CAAATCGTTTTACTAATTCTCGTGACAGTGTAACGACAATTTGTTTCCCATATTCAGCTCGTTTATTTTGTAAGATTTATGTTTGTATTCGTTTTCCAATATGCCAAAACATTACAACAACTTGTCTCTCTGCTGACGCTCTATCTGCGCAGTGTCAATGGCTAACCCCACCACTTTATTATAATACAACTTTATCGGCATTTACTGATTTGGTTTATTGTTGACGACGAAGCTCCCTTGCGTTGCAACATGCCTTTGTGGTACATGTTTATCTCACTTATCCCAAATCTACTAATTTGCGTTAATGATTTTGTCTTATATGTATTCAGAAATCGTAATACCATGTTGTGGTACGTCAACATGGTGTTCCATGAATAACTGTGGAGCTGCATATATTCTAAAAATTCTTTTGGACATGACTTATAATAATTGTCCTTCTCATATCCTTGCTCCAACAATAGTTGCCGGAGACCAATATCGTTGATCTGAATACTGGAACTTATCTTTATAATATGTCTGTGAACTAATTATAAGGAACTGTGAGCAAAGCTTATGTTGAGCTCAGATTATTAATTTTCCATATATGGAAAATCCAGGGTCAGCTATCTCATAACTATCACCCAATATTACTTTCCCCTTTTCCCACGGTTATTTTTACCTTTGCACGGATATTTTATTGATATGGAAACAACTCCGCAAAAAGAAAAATGGTACCGGAAGCTACGGAATAAATACCGGCTGGTGCTTTTCAACGAAACAACTTTTGAAGAACGCATTAGCTTCCGGCTTAGCCGGATACAGGTCCTTGTCTTTTTGCTCAGCATGGCAATTACCTTTGTTGCCCTTACTTTTTTTGTAATTGCCTACACGCCGCTGAAAGAATATATTCCAGGGTATCCCGACGTTCAACAAAAAGATGATCTTTATCACCTGAACAAAATTGCCGACTCTTTGATGGCTGACGCGCAACAAAAAAACCTTTATATCCAAAACATTAAAAGAATTATTGAAAATAAAGACATTATTGAAACACCCCCCGAACCGGTAGTGCAAGCTAATAATTATGATACTATTACCGATCACAAATCCCGACAGGACAGCATGTTAAGGGTTTCTTTCGAAAATCAGACAAAATTTAATCTATTCCCTCGCAACGAAGCCTTGCCTGTGACGATGGGGAACACTAAAATTTACAATCAGAATTTCTTCAAACCACTTAACGGTATCATTACAGCCAAATTTGCCCCGTTGGAAAAACATTACGGTATTGATATTGTAGCCCCGCACAACGACGCTGTCAAATCTGTGCTGGACGGAACCGTAATAATGGCTGTCTGGACACTGGAAACGGGTTATGTCATCGTAATTCAACATGCCGGGAACCTAATTTCGGTTTACAAACACAACGCTGTTTTGCTGAAACACGAAGGCGATTTTGTGAAAGCTGGCGAACCCATTGCCATTGCCGGCAACTCCGGCGAAATATCCACAGGCCCTCATTTGCATTTTGAGCTTTGGTACAATGGCAATCCGGTGAACCCGACCAATTACATTAATTTTAATTAGAGAAAAAGAGAGCTGTTTTATGATAAAAAAAATCGCCATACTGGGATCAACAGGCTCCATCGGACGGCAAACACTGGAGGTGATTGAAGCTCAGAAAGATTTTTTTAGTGTAGAGGTGCTAACGGCTAACCAAAATGCCACCCTGCTCATACAACAGGCAAAAAAATTTAAACCCAACGTGGTGGTTATCGGGGATGAAAGCCTATATACAGAAGTTGCTGACGCCTTGCAGAATGAAGGCATAAAAGTTTATGCCGGAAATGATGCTGTTGCCCAGGTAACAGAAATGGACAGCATCGACCTCGTAATGGTGGCAATTCTTGGTTTTGAAGCTTTGAAGCCCGTTCTGGCAGTGCTGAAAAATAAAAAACCACTGGCACTTGCCAACAAAGAGGCTCTCGTAGTGGCCGGTAATTTGATTATGCAGGCAGCAGTTAAAAACCATGTCCCCGTTA
This sequence comes from uncultured Lentimicrobiaceae bacterium, assembly GCA_964473395.1. Lineage (GTDB taxonomy): Bacteria > Bacteroidota > Bacteroidia > Bacteroidales > F082 > Sulfidibacterium. Next base: position 2,022 of record CAYYOW010000100.1, read on the forward strand.
TCCCTGTCGACTCAGAGCATTCAGCTGTTTTCCAGTGCCTTATGGGAGAGTTTGATAACCCTGTGGAAAAAGTGGTGCTTACGGCTTCGGGCGGGCCTTTTTTAGAACGGAATTCAAAAACGTTATCGGGAATTACTCCTGAAGAGGCTCTTCGTCATCCCACCTGGAAAATGGGAGCCAAAACCACCATCGACTCTGCTACACTTATGAACAAAGGACTGGAGGCTATCGAGGCCCGATGGCTTTTCGGCCTGGAATCTTCACAGATAGAGATACTTATACACCCTCAGTCGGTGATTCATTCGTTGGTTTATTTTGCTGATGGGTCGGTTAAAGCCCTGCTGGCCGCTACCGACATGCACATTCCCATCCAGTTTGCCATGAGCTATCCACAGCGCATTGAAAATAACTACCAACGACTCGACCTAGCAGCCTTCGGAAGCCTCTCCTTCGGGAAACCTGATATTAAAAAATTTCGTAACCTTGCACTCGCTTTTGAAGCAATGGAAAAGGGAGGGAATATGCCCTGTATCCTCAACGCGGCCAACGAGATAGCCGTGGAGGCGTTTCTTCAAAAACAGATCGGATTTTTACAGATTCCGGCGTTGATAGAGAAATGCATGCAAACCTTCCCTTTTGTCCGGCAGCCTGATTTGGAAGATTATGTTGAAACTGACAACCTTTGCAGAATAAAAGCGAAAGAGTTCATAAAAAACAGCTAAGAAAAATATGGTCATTTTAATAAAAGTATTGCAGTTGTTACTGAGTTTGTCCATTTTGGTGATTATTCACGAATTTGGTCATTTTACCGCTGCCAAAATTTTCAAAACCAAAGTAGAGAAATTTTATCTCTTTTTTAATCCCTGGTTTTCCATTTTCAAATTTAAATATAAGGAAACAGAGTACGGCATGGGATGGCTGCCGCTGGGCGGCTATGTTAAAATTGCTGGCATGATCGATGAGTCTATGGACAAAGAGCAGATGAAAAAGCCGCCGCAGCCGTGGGAGTTTCGTTCAAAACCCGCCTGGCAACGGTTGATTATCATGCTCGGTGGTGTTACCATGAATGTGGTGCTGGCCATAGTTATTTACATTGGCCTGCTGGCTTATTTTGGCGAAGAATATCTGCCAACTCAACAGGTGAACAAGTATGGCGTTGTAACCGACAGCCTTTCGCGTACCATGGGTTTCCGCGATGGGGATAAAATTCTGAGTATAGGAGGGAAAGAGGTTGAAAATTTTCAAAAAATCCCTATGGAGATTGTACTCAACGAGGCACAAACAGCCACAGTGATACGTAATGGCCATACGGTTGTCATTCATTTCCCTGATGGAAGTCTGAGTAAACTTATCAAACAAAAAAAACTTTATTTTCTGTCGCCACGTATTCCTTTTGTTGCAGGAAAGTTTGCAAAGAATTCTGTGGCAGAAAAAGCCGGCCTGCATGTAGGCGACACCATTCTTGGTATTAATGGGAAATATCTACTTTACTTCAACGCTTTCCGCGAAGCAGTACAACAACATAAAAATCAGTCAATAACCCTTATAGCCAAACGGGGAAATGATACACTGAATTTACAAGTTCACCTTGGTAGCGATGGCCTTATCGGCGTTTATCCACAGGCCAACCTCAACAAGTTTTTTCAACTTAACCAGAAGAGATATACTTTTTTCCAGGCTATTCCTGCCGGTTTTGTACGTACCTGGTCAGGTATCGGAAACTACCTGAAACAACTCAAACTGATTTTTTCGCCCAAAGTACAGGCTTATAAAGATGTGGGCGGGTTTATCACCATCGGCAATATTTTCCCGGCAGTGTGGCATTGGGAAAGCTTCTGGCGACTGACAGCCTTTCTTTCGATTATGCTGGCTATTTTGAACATTTTGCCTATTCCCGCGCTGGATGGAGGCTATGTGTTGTTTTTGCTTTACGAAATTATTGCCCGTCGTAAACCCAGCGATAAGTTTCTGGAGAATGCTCAGATTGTAGGAATGGTTATTCTTTTCACCCTGCTGGTACTGGCCAATGGAAACGATATTCTGAAACTTTTTAAGCATTAATAATATGTGGACGCTTAATATTGTCGGTTGGAAGCAGTTGGTAATCGAACATTTGGTTTTCGATTACAATGGAACACTGTCGGTTGATGGGAAATTGCTCCCCGGAATTGCCGAAAAGCTTATTCTGTTAGCAGAACAGTTTACATTGCATGTGATAACTGCTGACACTTTCGGGATGGCAGCTAAAGAATTGGAAAACCTTCCCTGCACATTGACAATTTTGCCAAAAGAAAATCAGGCGGAAGCTAAACGCGACTATATTAATAAACTGGGGGCTGAACATTCTGCTGCCATAGGTAATGGCCGTAATGACAGGCTTATGCTAGCCCAGGCAGCTTTGGGAATCGTGTTGCTACAAGCAGAAGGAACAGCCGCGGACACCCTGAAGAGTGCCGATGTGGTGTGCAAACACGCCACAGATGCGCTTGACCTTTTTCTCCATCCCAAAAGGCTGACAGCAACCTTGCGGGGATAGGCGAATGTTGAATGTTGAATGTTGAACCGACAAATGATTTATCCAATCATAAAAAACAGCCTTTCGCGTAAAGTTACTTTTTCTTCCAGCTGTCACGCAACGGAACGGTGCGGTTAAAAACTAAATGCTCCGGCAAGCTATCATCGTCAACGCAGAAATAACCAAGACGCTGAAACTGGAGTTTATCCCCTGTTTTCGCCGTTTTCAGCGATGGCTCCAGCTTACAATTTTGTAGAATTTTCAGTGAGTCGGGATTCAGAAATTCTTTGAAATCGCGGTCTTTGTGTCCTGCCGGATCTTCGTCAAGGAAAAGCCGGTCGTAAAGGCGCACCTCTGCATCCACAGCATGTTTTACGGAGACCCAGTGCAGTGTGCCTTTTACTTTTCGTGGTGACCCACTACCGCTTCTCGTCTCAGGGTCGTAGGTGCAATATATTTTAGTAACGTTGCCGTTTTCGTCCTTTTTGTAATCCTCGCATTTCACAATGTAAGCCCCTTTCAGGCGTACTTCACGGCCTGGCCCGAGACGAAAGAATTTCCGTGGTGGCTCTTCCATAAAATCGTTGCGTTCAATATATAGCTCACGGGAAAAAGGGACATGACGCGTCCCTGCCGTTTCATCTTCCGGATTATTAATAAGTTCTAACTGCTCCTCTTTGCCTTCCGGATAATTGGTGATGACTACTTTCACCGGATCCAAAACTCCGAAAACACGGGGGGTAATTTTGTTCAGATGTTCACGTACGCTGAACTCCAAAAGGCCAACGTCAATAACGTTGTCACGTTTGGCAATACCAATACGGTCAGCAAACTGGCGGATGGATTCTGGCGTATAGCCTCTGCGGCGCAGGCCCGAAATGGTAGGCATGCGCGGGTCGTCCCATCCGGAAACCAGATTTTTCTCCACCATCTCCAGCAGCTTGCGCTTGCTCATAACCGTGTAGCTTAGGTTTAAACGGGCAAATTCAATCTGCCGCGGGCGCGGACGGCCTTCCTCGGCAATCTGGTCCAGAAACCAGTCGTAAAGAGGCCGGTGAATCTCAAACTCAAGTGTACACAGCGAATGGGTAATGCCTTCTATATAATCAGACTGGCCATGGGCAAAATCGTATATGGGATAAATACTCCATTTGTTTCCGGTACGGTGATGTTCGGCATGCAAAACACGGTATATGATGGGGTCACGCATGTGCATGTTGGGCGAGCTCATATCGATTTTGGCACGTAAAACCATGGCGCCATCCGCCACTTCACCATTTTTCATCTTTTCGAAAAGTATAAGGCTCTCTTCCTCCGGACGGTTGCGGAAAGGACTTTCTGTACCAGGACGGGTGGGAACGCCTTTTTGCCGGCTGATTTCTTCCTGCGACTGCTCATCCACATAAGCTTTTCCCTGTTCTATGAGTTGCACAGCCCACGCGTAAAGCCGGTTAAAATAGTTGGAAGCATACAGCGGCTCATTGTTCCACCGAAATCCCAGCCATTGAATATCTTCTTTAATGGAATCGACATACTCCACATCCTCTTTTGCAGGGTTAGTATCATCGAAACGCAGGTTGCACAAGCCATTATATTTTTCAGCCAGACCGAAATTCAGGCAGATGGATTTGGCATGACCAATGTGCAGATAGCCATTAGGCTCAGGAGGAAAACGAAAATGCACTTTTCCGTTATTCTTATCGTTTTGCAGGTCGTCCTCAATGATGGTTTCAATAAAGTTGAGTGACCGGGAGTTGTTTTCAGCCGATTCCATAACTGTAAAAAGATTAAATTCAAATGAAAAGGCAAAAGTACTGAGAAATAGAATAGAACCAAGGGCTTTTTTGTCCTCCCCGAAGGGAATCAGAAAGTTTCATTTTCCTTTTTGTTAATCAGCTTCAGCGCATCTTCATCCGTCCCGAGCATAGCAGCGAGAGGCCGGGTACTTTCGTTGTATTCCAGAATGATTTTCAGTGTCATGGTCAAGGGAACCGAAAGAAACATACCCACGAGGCCGAGTACATAACCCCACACAATCAATGAGAGAAAGACCACCAGCGTCGAAAGGCCCATCCCTTTTCCCATCACACGGGGTTCCACAAGGTATCCCACAAACAGATTAACAGCGGCAAAAGCTATCATAGCCCAAATGGCAGGAATAAACCCCAACTGAATCCAGGCAAAAAGCACGGCTGGTATGGCAGCAATAATGGAGCCGATATTGGGAATGTAGTTAAGCATAAAAGCGATTAACCCCCACAGCACAGCATATTCCACTCCAATAATCCAGAGAAAAAAAGTAATTAATACACCCGTCAACAGACTCACAAAAGTTTTGATAACGAGATAATGCCGGACGCTTTTCTCAATTCTGGAAAGGTTCATCATGGTTCTGCCAGAGGATGTTGCTCCGAAAACTTTGGCCTTTAAGGCGATGCTGTTCATTTCAAGCAAAATAAAAAGAACAATGAAAAAAATTAAAGCGGTGTTACTCATCACGTTTCCAAGCTGCCCCAGTGTGGAAGCAGTAAAATCGAGAACCTTGGCAGGGTCGAACATCCTTGTCAGCCGGTCGGTAGAGAGATTAATGCCAAAGTGATTAAACTCCTGATTTATTGATAGAAGAATACCATTCAGACGATTTTCATATTTCCCAAGATGGGCGGTAAAGCTACTGACAGAGCTTCCGATAATGCCACTTAAACCGGAAATAATCAACAGAATACCAAGTAAGACAATAACAACGGAAAGGACATGCGGCACCTTTTTCTTGTCTAACCAATAAACAGGATGAACACCGATAATACTTACAAAAAGAGCAAGGAGCATAAGTGTGATAAACGATTCTGCCATCATCATTCCGGCAATGATGATGATAGAGGCAGCGGAAAATGTGGCCACACGGTAAATCCGGTCGTTAATAAAAATATGTTTC
>CAYYOW010000101.1:0-7453 GCA_964473395.1 uncultured Lentimicrobiaceae bacterium
GGCATCACTTTCGACAGCTTTGAGAGTTTCAGGAAGATCCCTCTCCTGAAAGGCGAAGATTACAAGAAATACCTACCGCCAACCGGCGATGGACTTTTGTGTGGCAAAATAAAAGGCGGTTACATTTTTTCCAGCGGCGGGACAACAGGAACACCCAAAAGTGTTTACAGAACCGTAGAAGAGCAACATTTCAACACGGTAAGGCTGGGCAAAGGGCTGCGGCTTTCGGTTTTCGACAAAGACGACAGGGTCGCCAACCTGCTGTTTGCCGGCAACATGTGGGCCTCTTTTGTTTCGTACAACCAAGCGCTGGAGCACACGGGATGCACCATTTTGCCCATTGGCGGCAACCACCCCATGGAAACCATTGTGCATAACCTCATCTTTTTCAAAGCCAATGCCATTATTTCCATACCATCGGTTTTGCTGTCGCTTGCCGAGTATGTACAAACGCACAATATCGATTTACAAATAGAGAAAGTCTCCGTAGGCGGCGAACACCTGTTTAAAGAGTCTCGCGAATATCTGAAAAAAGTGCTGGGTGTCAAGAAGATTGCTTCCACCGGATATACCACCAACGACACGGGCGCCATCGGCTACCAGTGCGAACATCTTGTAGGCACATCGCTTCATCACGTACACGAAGACCTCCATTACGTGGAAATTCTGGATCCTGAAACTGACCAGCCCGTCAAACCGGGAGAAACTGGTAAAATCGTGGTCACCAACCTTCAACGGATACTCATGCCCACAGTACGTTACGAAGTGGGCGATCTGTGCCGGTGGGTCGAAATGGAATGCGAATGCGGCCGGAAAACAAGGATTCTGGAATTACTGGGACGCAGCGACGATATCGTTATCATCGGTGGTGGCAATATCACCCCCGATGTTATCTCCAAAGCCATTTATCCCTTCGATACGCTGAGCACGCACTTCCAGATGCATGTGAAACTGGAAAACAACAAAGATTCGCTTGAAATCAGGGTCGAAGCTAAAGAAGATGAGTTTACAGACGTATCGGCTCGGGTGAGAGAAGCCATCATGAAACTTTCCAAAGAGTTATCCGTTATGTACGAGAACGGATTGATTAATGATGTGAAAGTTACCATTGTGAAGCCTAACACCATCCCGAGAAATCCGAAAACAGGAAAAATATCACTTATAAAAGATGAAAGGAAACTTGCGTAATGGTCGAGATTAAAAAGAATAATCAATTGGTTATAAAGCTTTACGACAGGTTGGATGCCACCAATGCAGAGGAAACATCTGAAATCGTTTCCAAAGAATTAGAGGCGCTGGACAGAGATATTGTCCTCGATGTAAGCAGGCTGGAATATATAAGCAGTGCGGGTTTACAGGTGATTTTAACGTGTGCCAAAGCGGCAAAGGCTGTCGGCAAAGAGACTTTCCTGCACGGGGCCAAAGGTAATGTGCTGGAAATATTCAGGCTTTCCGGATTTTTGACATTTTTAAAAGAGGACTAAAAATCGACATGGATTTTAAAATGCATTCGCTCCACGATGCCTTTGTAGAAATACAGAAGTACTGTAAAAATCACAGCATACCCAAAGAGGCATGCTACAACATAAATCTTGTCTGTGAAGAGCTGATTGTCAATCTTTTAAAACACACAAAAGCAACAGGATACGACCTGGATCTGTCGGCAGAGGCAGATTCGACGGTTATACACATTCGTTACCGGGCGGAGAAATTCAACCCCACAAAAGTTACGGAACGTAAACTGGAAAGCGTTGAAAAAATGGAATACGGCGGACTCGGGCTGGTGCTGGTAAACTCATTGGCTTCGGGAATAGAGTATAATTACAACGAAAAACAATCACTTAATGTTATCAAAATCATCCTTTAAAATAAATAACATCCAAAAGAAGATTGTCTTTTACATCGTTGCCATAACGGTTCCGATGTTTATTGTCTCGCTGTATCTTATACAGAATTTCGTCAGCTCCGAGCTCACAAAATCGGAATACAGACAGGCGCAACTTATCAACCTGAATACTTTAAAAAATATTGAGGGCTTTTTGAATAAAACCAGCGCTTTTACTGTCAAAGCGGCTTACATGATAGAATCCGATCCGGAAAATTATCAGAAAATACTGCCCTTTTTGAAAGAAAATATAAAAAAAGACTCTTCAGTATTCGGCTCGGCACTGGCATTGGATCCCGGCAGTCCATTGAAGAAATTATATTGTAAATATTTTTACAGAACACACGATTCGATTCGGGAAAAATGGCTCATGCCGCCAAAATATGACTACCTGCACTCTGCTTGGTACTACAAAGTGAAACAGAGCGGAAAACCGGCCTGGAGTGAACCTTATTTCGACAAAGGGGGAGGCGAAGTGTATATGAGTACTTACTCCTACCCTATTATCGATCTGCACAAACATTTCCTCGGTGTGGTTACTGCCGATGTGGAGCTTAACACACTTTCACGGAAAATTCAGCAACTGGCAAAAGATAAATCAGGGCATATCTTTCTGGTATCGAAAAGTGGCTTCCTCCTCTCCCATCCCAACCACAGGTTTAATCTCAAACAAACCATTTTCAAATATGCTGATTTTATTGGCTCAAAAGAGCTGAAGAAAGCGGCTAAGGATATGATCCACGGAAAATCAGGTATTTACAGCATCAGCCTGCCGGATGGGAAATACACATTATACACCATGTACATAGCTCAGACCTCATGGTCCATCGGGATATTTCTGAAAAACAGCGTTCTTTTCAGACCGTTGAACAGGCTGAAAACCTACCTGCTCATCATCATGTTCGCCGGTATCGCCCTTATTCTGATAATGGTTTTGATTGTCTCCAATCAGCTCAAAAAAAATGTTGCGCGAGAGGAGAAAATCAAAAACGAATTTATACTTGCCAGCCGGATTCAGCAGCAATTTCTTCCCAAAAAAGAAGAGGTAGAGGAAAAGGACTTTACCCTCAGCGGGGTTATGCTCCCGGCCAAAGAAGTCGGCGGCGATTTTTATGGCTATAAAATGATAAAAGAAAAAATAATTTTTTATGTGGGCGATGTCTCCGGAAAAGGCGTTCCTGCTTCACTGTTTATGATGGCTTCGCAAATGCTTATCGAAGACGCCATCGACGAAAAGTGCGACCCGGCTTATGTCCTCGGCAAGGTAAACGGGAAACTCTCCCGGATTTCCACTACCGGCATGTTTGCCACCCTGATTGTAGGCGTAGTGGATTTAAAGACAAGGGAACTGACCTTTTCCGTGGCCGGTCATCCGCCGTTTATCATCAACGCCAACGGGGCCATTTACTCTCCTGTAACCATCTTTGCTCCGCCAGTGGCTATTTTTGAGGATTTGACCTACCAAAACAGCAGCATCCAACTCGACGAAAACACCACCCTTGTGGCTTTCAGCGATGGTGTGAGTGAAGCGGAAAACACCAAAAGAGAGTTTTTCGGAACAGAACGTATTGCCCGAACGCTCCAAAACACGGAAAACAGAAGCAGTGCCGCCATAAAGGACAAGTTGTTACACGACATACAAGCCTACACCTCCGGCCAGGAACAAAGCGACGACCTCACTATTGTGGTGGTGAAAGTGTAAATACCAAAGGTTCCGGAAGCGATTAAAACGGCGTATAACTTCCGGTGTAACAACTTATTCCTGATTCGGTAAAAACAGCGGATATTTTGGCCATATCGGCTTTCGAAGGAATATTTTTTATGTCCATCGAATATTCCCTGTCCACCATCCGGTATTTTTCTCTACCCAGGTGATGCAAAGGAAGCAGGTTAACCTCCGAAATGTTGTTTTCCCTGAAAAAGGCAACATACTTTTTCAATACATCCGCTCCGTTATTAAATCCCGGGATGACCGGAATCCGGACGATCAGCCGACCCTTAAATTCTTTAGACAGCCTTACAATGTTGTTGATGATAAGTTCATCGCCCGCCCCTGTTCCCTCTTTATGCAGTTGGGTATCGGAATTTTTTAAATCAATGAAAATCCAGTCGAGAAAAGGCAGAACCCTTTCGTAATGTGTCCAGGGCAGGTTTCCGCAGGTCTCAACAGCGGTGTGGATATAGGCATCGTAACATCGCTTTAAGAAGCCTTCTGCAAAATCGATTTGCAGCAAAGGCTCGCCACCCGACAGCGTAATGCCGCCACCGTTGCCCCAAAATTGCCTGTCGCGCTGAACAATTTTCATCAGCTCCGGAATGCTCATCTCTTTCGCGCTCACACGTAACGCTTTGGTATAGCAATTTTTCAGGCAGGAATAATCATTACAATCTTTGCAAAGCTCACGATGAATAACAAGCCGGTTATCTTTTATTTCGATGGCGTTAAAAGTGCAGTCACGTACGCAATTGCCATCGAGCCGGCATTTTTCAACATTATAAACCAGAACGGGTTTCCGGCTGATGCCTTCCGGATTGGAGCACCAATTACAGTTCAGCGTGCATCCCTGCATAAAAATGAGCGTCCGGCATCCGGGACCATCGTGAACGGAAAGCCCCTGTATGTCGAAGATATTGGCTTTCAGCTCCACTTTAATTCCAGCTAAAATCGGTGCAGGTAATGGCGTTCATTTGGGGATAAGCATCGTATTTTTGCATGCAGGTTCCCATATCCACACTGGTCATTTGAAAGTGCTTGCAGTGGATACATTTTCGGGCTTTTTCAAAATCTTCGCAGGACTCCTCATCGGCAACCAGGTCGCTTTTGTCCCTTTTACAGATTCCCTTAAAAGCATCGACAGGAAGATAATATTTACAATCGTAATGTCTTATTATTTCATTCTTCATGATAGTAAAATCAAGGATTAATTTTTTTACGGCCATTAAATTTCCTCATACTCGGTTCGTGCAATCACCTCATCCTGAATCTGTTTACCCAGTTCAACCCAATATTGGGTAAAACCCGCAACCCTAACCATGAGGCCCCGGTAGTTGTCGGGCTCATTTTGCGCCTCTTTCAGCATGCGCGAATCAACAATGTTAAACTGAGCGTGAAAAGCGCCTTTTCTTAAATAGGCCCTTATCATCTCCAGAAATTTCTTCGAGCCTTCCCGCCCTTTGACAACCGAAGGATGAATTTTCATGTTTAGCTGCGAGTTCTGCGACAGCGAATGGTTGTAGCAGGTAGCCGAGTTGAACAGGGCATACGGACCGTTGACGTCGGTGCCGGGATAAGCCGATACGGAGCCATCGGCAAAAGTAGTCCCGCTCAACCGTCCGTCGGGGGTAGCGAGCGTAACCGCTCCCATGGGTGCGTGGGTCGAAACCGAAATCTGACAGGAATAAAGCGGCTGGTCGTAAATAGACTTATAATTTTCGCACATTTTGCTGAACCAGTTTTGCCAGTCACGGAAAATGTTGTCAACAAATTTGTCATCGTTTCCATATTTCGGGGCATCGAGGCACTGCGTATGAATTTTCAGCCAATCCTCGTAATTTTTTGTCTTTTTTTGTTCTATCAAACTGTAAGAGCCGGTTTCCCGGGCGGTAAAATACCCGAAGTTTTTGTCAATGGCGTCTTTGAGTTCCCCGAGCGTAAAATTTTTCTCCTCATAAATATTTTTCTTCATCGACGCCAGCGAATTGACCAGGTTTACACCACCGCAAACCTCCACATTAAACGTGCGGTTGTAACGGCTGCCTTTGTGGCTGATGTCTTTGCCGGTTTCGAGGCAGTCGGGTTTCAGCATGCTGTTGATAATGGAGGGCGACACTTTTCCCCAAATGTCGTGCTGGATATTGTTGGTGAGGGTAAGCACCTCCACGGTAAGACTGAAATATTTCCGGAACACTTCCCACAGCTCTTCGTAGGTTTTCAGCACTTTGTTGTGTGCCGGATAAACCCGCCGGCCCGTTCTACGGTCGAGGCCGTTGAAAAGCACAGCTTCGAGCACTTTGGGAACAGAGATAAAATGGACACCCACACTTGTGGCTGGTGCCGATCCTCCGGGAATATAATGGGTTTCGCCGTTAAATTCCAGCGGCATCCAGCTCCCGGCCGATGTTTCGAGACATCCGCCCAGCGACCAGGCACGCGCCTCTTCGAGTTCCATACCCTCATGTTTGAAATTCTCCATAACAAACTCCATAGCCACGCGGTTGTTTACCCAGGCCGGGTAACCGGTTCCTATTTTGGTAGTCTCCACGCCTTTCAGCAGAAACTCCTCCGGCAATTTTTCATCATACAACAAACTTAACGTGGGCTGTGGCGTATCGCACGTCATCGAAGATTCCAAAATCAGCATTTCAAGATCGTTGACAGCGCTCTCTCCATCTTTTGTCAATCCGCCCACACACAGGTTGTTGAAGGTATTTCCGCTAAGGACACCGCCCACCACGCCCATGGAAGCAAAACAATCTATTTCGGTAAACTTCATGCGCATACATTCGAGCAGTTCGAGGGTACGGGCATTGTCAATTTTACCCTCGTCCATATCTTTTTTCCAGTAAGGATACAATATCTGCCCCAGTCTGCCGGGCGACAATCCCGAGATAGCATCTTCATTTAAAACAGCGAGATGGAAAATCCAGGTCAACTGTAAAGCGTCATGAAAATCACGGGGACTGTTTTCCGACAGCCAGTCGAGCCTTTCGGCAATGGCAAGATATTCGTTCCGCTGATTTTCATCTTCTTCGAGGCCGGCCATAAACCGGGCTTCACCGGCATGGTTTTGAACCCACTTTTGAAGACCGTACATCACCGTTTCCACCGACTTATAAAAATAAATCCGGTCCATATCCGGAAAGCCGGCGGAGTTGTCTAACTTTTCTTTACAGATATTGATAATTCCGTTGATGCCATATTGCAGCGGATAGTAATAGTTGATGACTTCGCGACCTTGCGGCAACGTGTATCCCGAATCGAACATACAGATGACCGCCCGCATAATCTCCTCTTTGGTATTGTATCCGGGAACCATTTGTTCGTATTTATGTCCCACATCGTCCACCGATTTGTGGTGCCATTTTTTGGCCACTTTCAACAGCATAGGCATCTCTTCCTTCCGCATACCGAATTTTCCGGCAATCGACATCACACTGCCCACACTTTGGGTAACATTGCCTCCACCCTGCCCCATGGTGGTTACTTCGTCGGCGCTCACTTTTCCGGCTTCCATGGCTTCCTTGTACAGCTCATCTTCTTTGGCAAGAAAAAAAGCCTCTGAGAGCCAGGGCATCGGGTAGGAACCTCTCATGTAGTTTGCCTTTCCCATCGCCAGTAACTCACCGGGATAAATGGCGGGTGTAAGATGCTCGAAACCTGCCCTCAGCGCCTCGGCTCTTCTCACCACAGGCACTTCACCTTCCAGCTCGTCCCACCGGCGGGTGTACCAGTACGGAAATTCCATGGAGGCCGATGACTTCGTGTCAAAATACCGGTTACGGATTTTATCAACTCTCGGCGTGGGTTTCTTGTTTATTTCGCGGGCAAAGATATTCCCTTTGGGAGCC
>CAYYOW010000102.1:0-7387 GCA_964473395.1 uncultured Lentimicrobiaceae bacterium
GGTAGTTTCCACGAAAAAGCTTAAAATTGCAGAACCATTTGACTGTTCGAGAAATTTTGGGAGGATAACTTTTGAAAATATTAAACACAGAATCATGAAACATATCCACATCGTACTACTTGTCATCGCCGGACTCTGGCTCTCGGCATGCCAAACCCATCCTCAGCAAAATAAAAGTGCCGGTATTGCGGTAAAGCACACACCGCTTACCATGCCTTACAACAAGTTACTGACCCCGGCGGGAACACAACTATTTTTCGGCGATTCGGCACTGGAAAATCATGCGCTGGACGTGGCACTTTCGCCCGGTGGCAAAACGCTGGCAGTGGAAGGACGCTACAGTGTCGTTTTTATCCGTACCGCCGATAACAAAATCCTATACCGGCTCATCATGCGAAAATATGACAAAGGAAATGCCATGAACACCTATTCGGGTATTACCTGGTTTCAGGATAAGGGGAAACAGTTCGTTTTGTGGGGTAGCCGCAACAAATTGATGAAAGCCGAATGGGATGGTGATGTCGCCAAAATCGTGAATACTTATCTTTTCAAACCCAAAGCAGGTGTACGTGCTTCCATTCCAAACGAAATGGTCATTCGTAGAGAAAACGGAAAAGCTGTGGCTTACCTTGTCCTCAACGGCAATGACGAAGTGATAAAACTGGAATTAGGTTCTGGCAAAATCATCTGGCAGCAGCCGGTGGGACTAGCGCCTTATGGCATTACCATGGCCAGAGGTAAATTGTATGTTTCCAACTGGTCGGGTTCGGTACCGGCTACCGGCAACAAGCAAACAGCCGGTATCCCTTGGGAAAAAGCACATGTGGACCGTTTCGGCACGGTATCTTCCGGGACGGTAAGCGTACTGGATCCGCAAAACGGAAAAACTCTCCGGCAGATAATAACAGGGTTGCATCCCAACAAGATTATTACCGGACATAATGAACAGTACGTATATGTAGCCAACGGTAACGATGACAATATCACTGTTATAAGTACGAAAACCAACACCGTCAGTGAGACTATTTCGGTAAGGTTAAACGAAGAAAAAAATCCCTATTTCGGTGACTCTCCCAACGGGCTGGCTCTCACACCCGACGGCAAACGCCTTTACGTAGCCAATGGCATGGATAATGCGCTGGCGGTGGTTGAATTAGGGAAGAAAGCCAGTCGCGAAGCTTCGGTACCCAAAAGTGAATTGGCAGGATTTATCCCCACGGCGGCCTATCCCGGTGGCATAGCTATTCACAACAACACTCTTTACATAGCGAATATTGAAGGTATCGGCGCCCACCTGACGGTGAAAAACAAGAAAAACCGGGCTTTTCAGACTTTTATCCCTGTAAATGGTAAAAAAACGTCTACTGCCGGCGCATTCAATGCACATCGAATGCTGGCTTCAGTCTCTATCATCCCCGTTCCCGGTAAGGAAAAGCTGAAAGCCTATACACGGCAGGTGGTGCACAACAATCGGCTGGCACGGCTGGCATTGTTAAAACTACTACCACGCAAAAATATGAAACCTGTTCCCGTTCCCGAGCGCATCGGCGAGCCTTCTGTTTTTAAGCATGTTATATATATTATCAAAGAAAATAGAACCTACGACCAGGTACTGGGCGACGTAATAAAAGGTAACGGCGATGCGGCACTTTGTACTTTTGGTAAAGAAATAACACCCAACACCCACAAGCTGGTAGGCGAATACGTGCTGCTCGACAACTACAAAGCTTCCGGGAAATGCTCTGCCGAAGGCCACCTATGGACAGATGCTTCCATAGTGACCGACTACATTGAAAAGAATGTGCGTGCCTGGTACCGGAGTTATACCCATGTGTTGTACGATGCTATGGCCTATCCCAAAACCGGTTTTATCTGGGATAATGCGCTGGACCACGGGAAGAGCGTCAGGATTTATGGTGAAGCCTGTAAACCGGAATGGAAAAGCGGTAAAAAATGGACAGGTATTTATGACGATTTCCTTGCCGGGAAACCGTTTCATTTCACTAACATCACCACCATCGATCGGGTTCGTGGTATTCTTTCAACCACCTATCCCGGCTACGACAGCCACAACATCCCCGATGTTTTGCGGGCAAAAGCTTTTATCGGTGAACTGAAAACCTTTGAAAAGGCAAAAGGCGATGCGCTTCCCAGCCTGATGATTGTCGCGCTACCTGATGATCACACTGCCGGTACAGCTCCGGGCCATCCAACCCCACGTGCCATGGTGGCTGACAACGACTACGCGCTGGGGCAGATTGTGGAAGCCGTTAGTAAAAGTCGTTTTTGGAAAAATACAGTCATCTTCATCACCGAAGACGATTCGCAAAGCGGATGGGACCATGTATCGGCATACCGTACCGTGGGCATGGTCATTAGCCCTTATTCTAGAAGTGAAAAAGTGGTTTCCACGGCTTACAACCAGACCTCCATGATCCGCACCATCGAACAGATTCTGGGATTACCACCCATGAATATCATGGATGCTTCAGCAAAACCTATGCGGGATGTCTTTTCAACAAAGGCCGACTTAACACCATACAAGGCATTGAAAAATAGTATTCCATTGGATGAGATGAACCCTCAGCTGCGGGCTTTAAAGGGAAAACAAAAACGCTTTGCCATCGCTTCCCTGAAAATGGCACAGATGGGCATCGATGCCGGCAACGACGACTTGCTGAACCGTATTATCTGGTCGTCCGTAAAAAGTAAGGAGCCTTATCCTGCTCGTTTTGCCGGAAAAGAGGAGAATGACGACTAAACCGTTAGTGAGAAAACTTAAGAATACGTCCTCACTCCACTAGCTATCTTCTGTATGCTTTTCCCTTTGTGAAGGCCTGTGCATAGTACCTTCCAACGTGAGAACCGCTTTACATTACGCCAAGAAAAACCGGCAATAATGGCAGTATATCTTTGATTTTCAAAAGATTTTCCAGACTTATTTTTCCAATAATGTAATGTGTGTCACGGCCGGAGTATTGCTCAAAAATCTCTTCAAAATCAAAATGACGTAAATTTTCCTCGCGGTCGTAACGCAAATAAAAAGTCAGCGAAACACGGTTTGTGAAAGCCGGTTTCTTAAAATATTTCCGCTTTTTGTATTCGTATTTATAATTGTGGCTGATGGCCGTGATGTCAGACAAAACAGCCGAGCCGGTAGGATAAGCGCCTGCACCCTTGCCAAACATAAACTGCTTATCATAAAACTCGCCTTCTATCACCACACCATTGTATTCCTCTTCCACATTGAAAATATATTTCTCTTCACTGACGAAACCAGGCGCCACATACAACGAAACTTCACCCGATTCCGTTTTCATAACTTTGGCCACCAGTTTAATTTTTAATCCTTTTTCTCTGGCAAACCGCACATCAAAATCGTTGATATTGCCGATACCAAAACGGAAAATGTCTTCGGGCGAAACAATGATTCCGAAAGCATGAGCTGTGATAATGACCAACTTGTAAAGCGAGTCGCTTCCGTCCACATCCGAGTCAGGATTACTTTCGGCAAAGCCCAGCGCCTGCGCCTCTTTCAAGGCTGTTGCGTAGTCTTTATTTTTATGAAAAATCTGTGTCAGGATGTAGTTGGACGAACCGTTCAGAATACCGGTAATGGATTTCAACAAATCGTTATCGTAATACTCTTCGAGGTTGCGGATAATCGGGATGGAGCCACAAGCCGAGGCATCGTACAGCAGCGACTTCCCTGTTTCTTCTTGTATTCGGATCATCTCTTCCAAATGGGCTGCCAGCATTTTCTTGTTACCCGAAACCACATTTTTTCCGCTGTACAGGGCTTCTTTTACAAGGTGATAAGCTTCTTCGGCCTCATCAATCAGCTCGACTACAACATTGACCTCCGGATCGTTCAGGATTTTTTCCCTGTCCAGGGTAAGCAAAGGACTATTTATCTCCCGCACCTTATTTTCATGCTTCACGCAGATGGTTGAAATGGTGGCATCCACGGTTTTACTTTTTTGCAAAACGGTGTATAATCCCTGGCCTACCACACCAAAACCGTATAATCCGATGTTTAATTTTTTCATTATTTATTTTTTATTTGCCCGGGATGAAGCTCCAGGCCAAAAATCACGAATAACCTTAGTGAGCGCATCAAATTCCAGCAAAAAACCGTCATGTCCAAAATCGGAATGAAGCCATCGTAGTTCTGCTCCAGGGATAAATTTTTTCATCAGCTCCTGGTCTTCTTTAGGAAAAAGAATGTCCGTATCAATACCCACTACCAGCGTTTTAGCTTTTATTGTGGCCAAAGCTTTTTCGAGGCTGCCACGACTTCTGGCGACATGATGGCTGTCGAAAGCCTGTGTCAGGAGATAATAAGCCCGTGCATCAAAGCGGCGTGCCAGCTTTTCGCCCTGGTATTGCTGATAAGTAGAGGCTTTCAACTTCCGGTAATCGTCTTCCGGCTCACGTAGTTGGGTTTTGTTATAAGCGGCAGAATTGCGATAGCTCAGCAAAGCCATGGCGCGTGCCGCTTTCAGCCCATCTTTCCCTCCTTCCGGCGTTTTACCATAAAAACTTTTGTCGGCACGGATAGCCATGCGCTGGGCTTCATTAAGCCCGGCAGTCCATGAGGTGGCTTTTGCCGCCCCGGCAACCATAAACAAATGGCGGACAACATCCGGTTCCATGATAGCCCATTCCAGCGATTGAAAACTACCGATGGAGCCTCCGGTGAGCACCTCAATTTTTTCGATACCCAAATGTGTGCGTAAAGCGATGTGTGCGTTTACCATGTCACGAATAGTGATGTCCGGAAAATGGTCATAGTAAACCGAGCCATTCTCGTCTTCCGACAACGGGCCGGTTGTACCGTAACACGATCCCAAAACGTTGGCACAGACAATGAAATGTTTTTCAGGGTCGAAGCATTTGCCTTTTCCCACCATGCCACTCCACCAGTCGGCCACATCAGCATTAGCGGTAAGCGCATGGCAAATCCAGATCACATTATCTTTTTCACGGTTTAACTTCCCGTAAGTATGATAAGCGATCTCAATTTGCGCAAGCTGCTCTCCGCTTTCAAGCTGAAAAGGCCCGTCAGGGCTAAACTTTTGTAACATTGCTTAACTGGATTTTAAAGCTTGTTCAAAATCTGCAATGATGTCATCAATGTGCTCAATGCCCACCGAAACACGAAGCAAAGTAGGGCTAATACCAGCATGCAGCAACTCTTCATCGCTTAGCTGCTGGTGCGTGGTGGTAGCAGGTTGAATTATGAGTGTACGGGTATCTCCCACGTTGGCAAGGTGACTCACCAGCTCCAGGCTTTCCACAAGATGGGAGGTATCCTCTTTACTGCCTTTCAGTGAAAAACTCAGGACTGCACCAAAACCGTGTTTCAGGTATTTTTTGGCAATGGCATATTTCGGGTCATCCGGTAAACCAGGATAGGAAACAGTGGCCACTTTGGGATGTGCCGACAGCCATTGCGCCAGTGCCAACGTGTTATCAACGGAGCGTTGTACCCGCAACGACAGTGTTTCCGCTCCCTGCAGCAGCAAGAAGGCATTGAAAGGGCTCAGTGCCGGACCGAAATCGCGCAGACCTTCCACACGTGCCCTCACGATGAAAGCGATGTTTCCAAAAGAACTATCTTTTCCGAAGACATCCGAAAAAACAAGGCCGTGATAACCTTCGGAAGGTTCTGAAAACTGTGGAAATTTTCCGTTACCCCAGTCGTATTTGCCACCGTCCACAATTATACCGCCGATGCTGTTTCCGTGGCCGCCTATCCATTTGGTTGCCGATTCTACCACGATATGTGCCCCGTGTTCCAGAGGCTTACACAGGTAACCACCGGTACCAAAAGTGTTATCCACTATCAGCGGCAACTGATACTTTTCTGCAAGCGCAGCAAACTTCTCAAAGTCAGGAACTTCAAAGCTGGGATTACCAATAGTCTCAACATAGAGTGCTTTGGTATTTTCATCAATAAGCTTCTCAAAGTCATTAATGTCAAGACTATCGGCGAAATGAACCTGAACGCCAAGACGTTTAAAAGTCACCTTAAATTGATTGTAACTACCTCCATAAAGAAATGGAGATGAGATGAAATTATCACCCTGCTGAAGGATATTGTTCAGCGCAATAAACTGTGCCGAATGTCCCGATGCCACAGCGAGTGCTGCCACGCCACCTTCTAGTGCAGCGAGCCGCTTTTCGAGTACATCGGTAGTCGGATTCATAAGGCGGGTATATATATTTCCAAATTCTTCAAGGCCGAAAAGTCTCCCGGCATGTTCCACATTTTTGAAGACATAAGAAGTTGTTTGATAAATCGGGACTGCTCTTGAGAGTGTCGTTTCGTCCGGGGTGTGACCCGCATGGACCTGTAATGTTTCGTAATGCATGATGTTTTGGTTTTAGTGATGATTATGATAAAAAATTTTCTGATGAATTGCCTGTACTGCTTTTGAAGCAAGTTCGCGCTGTACCACAAAATATACAGCTACTTCCGAAGCACCGAGGACAATCTGCTGCACGTTGATGCCGGCATTTGCTAATGCTGTAAAAATTTGCGCGGCAATACCCTCTTTTCGGTTGATACCTTGCCCTACGGCGGCTACCCAGGCGATGCTGTCATCTATTTCTGTGTCGAAATCAAGGTTGCGGTTGATATTATCCACAATCTGTTTTGCTCTTCGGACATCGGCACGCGAAAAAATAAAATGGATGGCAGTTTGCGAAGTTACCACCGACCGGATATTGATATGTTCTTTGTCGAAAGCTCCGGTTACTTCCGCAAGAATACCCTTTTTGATACCCACGCCACTGCCTTTTAATTTGAGTAGTGCAATGTCCTCGTTACCGGTAACACTTTTGATGACTACCGCATCGGTGGAGGTCTCTTGGCTAATGCACGTGGAAGCTTTGGAATAACCGGAGTCCGGTTGCTTTTCGGGATTGAAAATCCGCACCTGTATCCTTTTGGATACCAGCGGACGAATGGTGCGCGGATGTAAAATCTTGGCACCAAAGTAAGAGAGTTCTGCAGCTTCAAGATAGCTCAGATGTGCTATCTTTTTTACGTCAGAAACAATTTTAGGGTCTCCGCTCAGGTAGCCTTCCACGTCTTTCCAAACGTCTAGGAAAGAAGCGTCGGTACAGTGCGCCAGACAGGCTGCCGAATAATCTGAGCCGCCACGTCCAAGCAGAATGGTTTCACCCTGTTCACTTACACCGTAAAATCCCGGTACTACATAGGTCGTTTCAGGAGAGAGAAACTTCTTTAAGTTTTGTGCCGATTTTTTCAAAAGGATGCTACCCTGAAAGAACCGCCGGTTGGTAACCAGTCCCATCTCCTCGGGCAACGCCAGTCGGCAGGATACTCCGTTAGCATCAAGTAACGCCTGAATAACAC
>CAYYOW010000103.1:0-7316 GCA_964473395.1 uncultured Lentimicrobiaceae bacterium
TTCCACCTTTCCACCTTTCCACCTTTCCACCTTTCCACCTTTCCACCTTTCCACCATTCGTCATTAAACATTCACTACTTCATTCCTCGTTTTTTCTTAATCGTCTCGTAAGCTTCATTTACTTTCATAAATTTTTCTTCGGCAGCTTTTTTCACATCTTCACCCAGATGGCTCACCTTATCGGGATGATATTTCTTGGCCATTTCGCGATAAGCGGTTTTCACCTCTTCATCAGTAGCATTGGCGGTGATACCCAAAATTTTATATGCACTCTCCGTGTCTTTTACAAACATGGCTTTGATGGACTGGAAATCAGTGGCTCCAAGTCCCATAGCCATAGCAATCCGTTCAATTATTTCCACTTCCGAGCTATCGGCATTACCATCGGCCAGTGCAATACCAAAAAGGTAATGCATCAACTGCAAACGAGCGGAATAGTCCATAAATCGGCCAATTTGGCGGCTTACTTCCTGAACATCGAAATCCTTTTTAAGAATATCTCCGAGCAATTGGATATAATGCTTCGCCCCTTCCACACCAAAATTAGCCACATAGAATTTCTTTACATATTCCAGTTCAGACTTTTTCACAGAACCATCGGCTTTCATAATAGCAGCCGTCAGCACCAGCAGACTCACGTTGAAATCGCCGGTGGTAGTCGGCATTCCGGGGCGAAAGGAACGTCCGCCCATAGCTTGCTGTCCCTGAAACATGGAGCCCAGCACATAGCCTAAAATACCGCCGATGGGGCCGCCAAAAGCCCATCCCAGGCCGCCACCAACCCATTTAGCATAATTTCCCGAACTACCACGGTGCGATGTGGCACCAGCAGTATTGTAAGATTTATTGTCGAAACGGACACCGCCACTTTTGGAGTTTTGGCTAACAGTAGGCTTTCGCCACTTCGTAATGAAATAAAAAGCAAGGCCTACTAAAAAAAGCAGAATAAGAAATTCCATAGCTGAAAGTTATTAAGATTGGTCAATCATGTACTCTTTCTCCTCAAAGCTTATGCCAAAGCTTTCCAGCTCCTTCAAAATCGGTTCGTATATGTCTTTATCAATTGGACGATGAATACCCGTTTTTTTGATTTTTCCAGTGGCCAGCAGCTTGGTGGCAATACCCAGTGGCAGCCCCACTGTCCTGGCCATAGCTGTTTTTTCACGGTTCTCCCCTATCACCGCCATGGCAGAAACAATCATATTATTTTCATTTCCCAAACGATATTTAAATTCATGCTGCATGATGAGCAAATCCTTATCGTCCGGATCCATTGCCCATTTCTCTTCGAGCAGCTTTTGCAGAATCTGGGCAGGAGTAGCATTCTTCAATCCGATTTTGCGTTTGTCGAATATTCCCAACCACTTAAGCTTCTCAAAAACCACAGGATCAGCAGCATACTGACAATATTCCTGCAGCTTTATCTCCACCGGCACATTGGGTTCATACTGCATAAACGAGTTGATAAAATCGCGATAGGTCATATTCTCAGAATCCTCCATCGGATAAGTATCATCCGTAGCTCCCAGATTCACAAAGACATTCCATGCTTTGGCAAAACCGGGTCGGCGAATTGTTCCCCTATACATGGATGGGATATCTTTCAGACCATAAATTTCTCTATAACCCAACGAATTACGATTTGCATACACCTCGAAATCACCATATTGCAGGATTTTACGCTTTAAGATACGGTCGAATAATCTAAAATAAGGGATGTATTTGTAACGTCCCTGCTGAATAAACTGAGACACCCCGTTTCCGGCAAGTACCACGTTACGTGGATTCCAGGTGAGTTTATAATTCCAGGGATTGTTGTCATTCTCGGGAGCTATCAGCCCGCCGGTAAAAGAGTTGAAAGAGCGAATCTCACCTCCCAGTGCCTGAATACGATGGATAACCCGCATGGCCGACATGTGGTCGATACCCGGGTCAACGCCAAGCTCCATCAAAATCGGAACTTTCGCCTTTTTGGCCAGTTCATCATACTCTTTTATTTCGTCTGTAACGTAAGAAGCGGTGAGCATGGGCTTCCTCAGGTCAATACATTTCTTAGCTACCAAATGGTGCATAAAAGCCGGTAACATGGAAATAACGATATCTGCCTTGGCAATGGCACGCCAGCTCTCCAGATCATCGGTAATATCAAAAACGATGGCTTTTCCTCTGGAATTGCCATTCACCTTTTTACGTGCCAGCGCTTCATTCATATCAGCCACCGTGATATACCAGTCAAATTCAGGAGCGTTAATCAATAAATATTCTATGAGGCTTTGGGTGGACAGGCCAGCGCCGAGAACAAGGATATTTTTCATAAAAAAAAATTTAATATGCTTTTAAAAAAAGGCCATCGATGTTCTCAACGGCCATATATTTAACGGTTTAAATATTTTTCAAGATGTTTATAATCCGGAGTTAGTTTTCCATGGTATAAAATCATGGCTTTTTTCAGAGGATCAGGAATCTGAAGCTGGTCGAAGGGAAGTTCAAAATTGGCTACTAATAACCCAGGGAGAAATTTGATCAGCGCATCACTGAAAGCCTGCGAAGCTTCACGCGGCAGCTCGCTGGGCAAGATATCCACAGCCATTACCAGAACGCCTTCACCATCAAAGCCCATAACCGGCTTACGGCTCTCCGGGTTGTAAATAAAAACAGGATCTTCTATGGCAGTGCCTTTATGGGTAATTTCTACAGAACCATCTGGATCACAGGTAACGTCGCCGATGACTTCAAGCTTCATGTTTCCCTTTTTCCACAACGTTTCCAGATAATCTTTGGTTACAATACGGGGATAGCGGTCATCCCAATACATACAATTCATCAGCACGGTGAGCTGCGGCAGATATTGTTCAAAAACACCCTCAAAATGTTCGGGATAGTGGTAATATTCCTGTAAATCAAAACTTTTGCCGGCCTCTTTCGGACGTGCCAGATGCTTTTCTTCAAAAACCACTTTATAAATCACATTGGAAGGGAGATGATTCTGCTTTTTCAGTTTCAGTAAATCGGCAGGAGAGATTTCGATAACTGGTAAAAGACCAAGTATCTCCTGTGCTCCCTTCGAGACATTTCCATAGCCAGTGATTCCAACTACCACGGGAGTCATTCCCACCGGCAATCCGTTACATGCAATTTCCTTACCTATAGCCGACACAGCAGCTTTTGCCTCTTCTAACGAATCATAATGATGGGTTTGTTTTAAGTTCAGAAAAGGTGTATCCTGTCCTTTTCTTTTCAACCGTTGCCCCAGCGACCACAGCGAATTAATCATCCCGGCCAGGCCGGCAAAATGTCCGAAAAAAATCAACCGCCGTCCCTGTGCATCCACTATCCGTTCATAATCAATAAGATTGATTTTATGCCCCATCATATTACGAAGTAACGGCATATTATAAGACTGGCCTTTAATGGTATGGCTAAAGAAAATGTAAGTCTTGTGAGCTTTAAAATAATCTATCGGCATCTCTTTTACCCCCAGCACTACATCTGCATCCAAAGGTTCCTCACGCAACACGGCGCCGGCCTGCCGGTATTCGTCATCCTTATAGACACGCTTTCCGGAAGGAACAACCTGTATCTCAATCCCCTTTTCCACAAGCTGTTTTACATGTGCAGGAACCAAGGCTACCCTACGCTCCATCAGATATTTATCTTCATAACGGATACCAATCTTATGCTTCATCTTTTTCAAAATTTATTAAAGGGCAAACTTATGAAATTATGGGTGGATATAAAAATAAGTGTTTTACTGATTTTAACCTCTGCTTTTCCCGAAAAAAAACAAACTATAACCGCCCTTGGTTTGCGGACATTAATTATTCCGGTTTCTGCTATTGCAAACGATTGAAAGGCCTGATTATTCAGCAGAGAAAATCATCCCTGCTTTTTGACAATTAATAACAGCCATTTTGCTGACAGAGGAAAAACAGGAATGTATTTTTTAGTACTTTTGTGACACAAATTTTTGAAAATATTTTTTAAATAAAATTTAATAAAATGTCTAAAGCAAAGTATGTTTATCTTTTCGGTGATCGCAAAGCCGAAGGAAATACAAAAATGAAAAATCTTCTTGGTGGCAAAGGAGCCAATCTTGCTGAAATGAACCTCATCGGGGTACCGGTTCCTCCCGGATTCACTATCA
Organism: uncultured Lentimicrobiaceae bacterium; assembly: GCA_964473395.1. Classification (GTDB taxonomy): domain Bacteria; phylum Bacteroidota; class Bacteroidia; order Bacteroidales; family F082; genus Sulfidibacterium. Next base: position 4,145 of record CAYYOW010000103.1, read on the forward strand.
CAACGGAAATTTGTACTCTTTACAACGAAAAAGGTCGTGATTATGCTGTGGATCTTATCAAAGAGGATGTCACCCAAGCCGTTGCCCATGTAGAAAATATTATGGGAATGAAATTTGGCGACCAGGAAAACCCTTTGCTTGTCTCCGTACGTTCGGGTGCACGGGCTTCCATGCCGGGGATGATGGATACCGTCCTCAACCTCGGAATGAATGACAATGCCGTCGAAGGCATCGCCGCCAAATCGGGGAACCCACGTTTTGCATGGGACTCCTACCGCCGCTTTGTCCAGATGTATGGCGACGTGGTACTGGGCATGAAGCCAGAGTCAAGAGAAGCTGAAGATCCTTTTGAAATTATCATCGGCGAAATGAAGAAAAAGCGTGGCGTGGCGCTTGACACCGAACTCACTGCAGACGACCTGAAAGAGATGGTGGCAGAATTTAAAGCCGCCGTGAAAAAACAAACCGGACATGACTTCCCCGATGACCCATGGGAACAACTCTGGGGAGCTATTATGGCCGTTTTCGACAGCTGGATGAACGAAAGAGCTATCCTCTACCGCAAACTGAATAAAATTCCCGATGAGTGGGGAACCGCTGTAAGCGTTCAGGCCATGGTATTTGGAAACATGGGTAACTCGTCGGCCACCGGCGTGGCTTTTACCCGTGATGCCGCCACCGGAGAAAATATTTTTAACGGTGAATACCTTATTAATGCACAGGGTGAAGATGTAGTTGCCGGTATCCGTACACCACAACAAATAACACTGGAAGGCTCCAAACGCTGGGCAAAACTGGCCAATGTCTCGGAAGAAGAAAGAGCTGAGAAATATCCCTCGCTCGAAGAGGCCATGCCGGAAGTTTACAAAGACCTTTTTAGCACACAGGAAAATCTGGAAAAACACTATCGCGACATGCAGGATATGGAGTTTACCATTCAGGATGGAAAACTTTGGTTGCTGCAAACACGTAACGGTAAACGTACCGGTGCTGCTATGGTGAAGATTGCCATGGATATGCTACACGAAAAGCTCATCACAAAAGATGAAGCCATCATGCGTGTTGAGCCAAATAAGCTGGATGAACTCTTACACCCGGTATTTGATAAAGAAGCTATCACCGAAGCCAAAGTGGTGGCCAAAGGGCTACCCGCTTCTCCGGGAGCAGCTACCGGCCAGGTCGTTTTCCATGCTGATGATGCTGAAAAATGGGCTGCCGATGGCAAAAAAGTAGTGTTGGTGCGTATTGAAACTTCCCCCGAAGACCTCAAAGGTATGAACTCTGCAGAAGGAATCCTTACCGCCCGTGGCGGAATGACATCTCACGCTGCTGTAGTAGCCCGCGGAATGGGAAAATGCTGCGTTTCCGGTGCCGGAAGTATCAAAATAAACTACAAGGCCAAAACACTCGAAATGAGTGGTAACAAATACAAAGAAGGTGATTTTATCTCCCTCAACGGTTCCACCGGCGAAGTGTATGATGGTATGATTAAAACCGTCGATCCGGAAATGAGCGGATACTTTGGTAAGCTCATGAAACTTTCCGACAAAAAAGCCAGGCTAGCCGTCAGAACAAATGCCGACACTCCCCTGGATGCCCGCGTAGCTCGCGAATTTGGCGCAAAAGGAATCGGGCTCTGCCGTACCGAACATATGTTCTTCGGTGGCGACAAGATCGTTGCCATGCGCGAAATGATTCTAGCCGAAGATGAAGAAGGAAGAAGAAAAGCACTAGACGGATTACTTCCCATTCAGCGTAAAGACTTTGAAGGTATTTTTGAAGCCATGCAGGGACTTCCTGTAACCGTTCGTTTGCTCGACCCGCCTTTGCATGAATTTGTGCCTCACGACGAAAAAGGACAAAAGGAAATGGCCAAAGTCATGGGTGTTTCTCTCGAAACCATTAAAGCCAAAGTAGAAGCTTTAAGCGAAGTCAACCCTATGCTCGGCCACCGTGGTTGCCGTTTGGGAAATACCTACCCGGAGATTACAGAGATGCAAAGCCGCGCCATCATTGAAGCCGCTCTCGACCTGAAAGCCCGCAAAATCGATACCCGTCCGGAAATTATGATTCCGCTTACCGGTACACTGGCCGAAATGAAAATGCAGGAACAAATTGTCCGCGCAACCATCGAAAAAGTATTTGAAGAGAGAGGACAGAGCATTGATTACATGGTTGGTACCATGATCGAAGTTCCGCGCGCAGCACTTACCGCTGACCAAATTGCCAAATCGGCCGAGTTCTTCTCTTTCGGTACCAACGACCTCACGCAGATGACCTTTGGTTACTCACGTGATGACGCCGGCAAGTTCCTGCCCGTTTACATCGAAAAAGGTATTTTGAAAAACGACCCTTTCCAGGTACTTGACCAGGAAGGCGTGGGACAGCTCGTCGAAATGGCTGTGAAAAAAGGCCGTAAAACCCGTAAAAAAATCAAATTGGGCATTTGCGGCGAACATGGCGGCGAGCCAAGTTCCATCGAGTTTTGCCACCGTGCCGGCCTGCACTACGTCAGCTGCTCGCCTTACCGCGTGCCGATTGCCCGTTTGGCAGCGGCTCAGGCAAACATCATGAACAAGAGAAGCTGGAAGAAAATGAACAAATAAGCTTCATTTTCAAATCTTCAAAAGTCGGTTGAAATCGTTCAGCCGACTTTTTTTATGCCAATGACAAATTGAATATCTCAAATGGCGCAAGTTTTAGCGTAAGCCATGTGCGAAAGCTAACTTGTGCTTTGATGCTCACCCTTATGCTCATTTGGGTTTGCCTGCCCGTCCTGCCTTCGCCGAAATGCTATATGCCCGCCTCTGCTAAAGCGCAATGGCGGACAGGCAGGCGGAGCAACCCGAATGTTTTAAACACCAGCGATTTTAAATCGCTTAAGTCCCTCGGGTCGCGATTGCAAATCACGACCAGCAGAGCAATTCATACCAAATCTGACTCAAGTCTTCCAACCCGGCCATATGCGCAGGTGAGACTTGGGTCATAATATACAACCTGTTTAACGATTGAATGACAATTGTTTGACAACCAAATGACAACGAATCGCAACGAGCAACGCAAGTCCCATTCACAACCCCATAGTATTCCTATCTTTGTACCTTAGCCACATCATCCATGGGATACAAGCAACTGTCATTAAAACTCCCCCCGGATTACACGCCGGAACTAC
>CAYYOW010000104.1:0-7201 GCA_964473395.1 uncultured Lentimicrobiaceae bacterium
TTTGTTCTCCTCCAAAAACAGATTAACCAATTCGGTAAACGTTGGGTTGTGTCCCATCACCATGACCTTATCCACGGTGTTGGGAAGAGTATAGAGGTATTCCATAACATCTTCGGGATCAGCATTATAGAAAGAGGCCTCCTTTTCTATTTTTTCTTCCGGAAAGCCCATTCCCTGTGCCAGTAGGCGGGCTGTTTTGTAAGCCCGTACTGCCGTACTGCTGATAATTCTGTCGGGAAGAATATCGTGTTCATTTAGCCAGCGGGCAATTTTTTTTGTGCGCCTTTTCCCAATGGGTATTAATGTTCTGTCGTGGTCGGATACATGCATATCATCCCACGATGACTTGGCGTGCCGGGCTATGTATAATGTCTTCATTATTTTAGTTTTGAACAAAGATAAGGACTAAAGTGTAAATACACTTATTCAAAACAAAACAGGCACACATTTTCACGTACACCTGTTATTTTCATGTCCGTATTTCCCGTTGTTTAATAAGCAAACAACGGAAAATCAGCCATCATCCGGTTGACACGTTTTTTCACGTTGGCCAGCACTGTTTCACTTTCAATGTTGCTAATAACTTCGTCAATAAGTTCCACAATGGGTTCCATGTGTTTTTCTTTCAGTCCGCGGGTTGTGATAGCCGGTGTACCCACACGCAAGCCGCTGGTCTTGAAAGGAGAACGGCTGTCGAAGGGAACCATATTTTTGTTCACGGTAATGTCGGCTTTCACCAATGTATTTTCCACCACTTTTCCGGTAATCTCGGGGAACTTTCCACGCAGGTCAATGAGCATCAAATGGTTGTCCGTACCGCCTGAAATCACATTATAACCCCTGTTGATAAAGGCTTTGGACATAACCTGTGCATTTTTCTGAACCTGCATGATGTATTCAAAATAGCTGTCGGTGAGCGCTTCCCCGAAAGCCACAGCTTTGGCAGCAATTACATGCTCCAGTGGGCCTCCCTGGGTACCGGGGAAGATAGCAGAATTTAAAACGGCAGACATCATTTTGGTAATGCCTTTGGGAGTCTTCAATCCCCATGGATTTTCAAAATCTTCGCCCATGAGGATCATGCCGCCACGAGGACCGCGCAGGGTTTTGTGTGTGGTGGTGGTAACAATGTGGCAATATTCTATGGGGTCGTTCAGCAAGCCTTTGGCAATGATCCCGGCCGGATGGGCAATATCGGCCATGAGCAGGGCTCCTGTCTCATCGGCAATGGCACGCATACGTTCGTAATCCCAGTCGCGCGAGTAGGCGGAAGCTCCGGCAATAATCAACTTGGGTTTCTCCTTTTTGGCCAGCATTTCCATTTCGTCATAATCCACGGTACCGGTTTCTTCTTTTACTTTGTAAGCCACGGGATGGTATAAAATTCCGGAAGAGTTTACGGAAGAACCGTGCGACAGGTGGCCGCCGTGCGACAAGTCGAGACCCATAAAAGTATCTCCCGGTTTTAGGCAGGCCATCAAAACGGCCATGTTGGCCTGTGCCCCAGAGTGAGGCTGCACGTTGGCATATTCGGCATTGAAAAGCTCACGGGCACGGTCGATGGCCAGTTGCTCCGACTGATCCACAATCTCACAACCGCCGTAGTAGCGTTTTCCGGGGTATCCTTCTGCATATTTGTTGGTCATCACCGACCCCATAGCTTCAAGCACCTGGTCGCTCACAAAGTTTTCGGAGGCAATCAGTTCAATGCCGCGCATTTGGCGTTCTTTCTCTTGTTTTATCAGGTCAAATATCTTTTGGTCTCTTTCCATGATTATGTTTTTATAAATGAATTTTAGACAAGCAAAAATACTAAATTCCAACCAATTGATATGTAAGAGAATTGTGTAAAGCAGACAATTTTTTGGGGAGGGTAACGAAGCGATTGTTTTAATACTTTTGCATTGCCTATTCACTCAAAAAAAATCAATAAATGGACAATATTTTAGTCATCGGAAGCTCCGGACAGATTGGTTCCGAGCTGGTCATGGCACTCCGGAAAATTTATGGTAACGAACATGTTTTTGCTACCGATATAAAGCAACCCACCAGAGAAATCAGAAAAAGCGGTCCTTTTCAAATTTTAGATGTGCTGGATTTCAATAATTTGCTGCATTTTCTGGTGCGTTTTAAAATCACGCAGATTTACAATCTTGCTGCTGTTCTTTCGGGTAATGCCGAGAAGATTCCTTTGCAGGCATGGGACATAAACATGAAAGCGCTGATGAATACGCTGGAAGCTGCCCGCGAATCGGAGGCAAAAAAACTGTTCTGGCCCAGTTCTATTGCGGTTTTTGGTCCTACCACGCCACGGCACAACACGCCACAAGTAACGGTTATGGAGCCCAACACGGTTTATGGTATTTCCAAGCTGGCCGGCGAGCGCTGGGGCGAGTATTATAACAAACGCTATGGGGTTGATTTCCGCAGTGTCCGTTATCCAGGCCTCATTAGCTACAAAACCGAACCCGGCGGCGGCACCACCGATTATGCCGTGGAAATTTTCTTCGACGCCATAAAAAAAGGCAGCTACCAGTGTTTCTTAAAAGAAGACACTGCTCTGCCTATGATGTTTATGGACGATGCCATTACCAACACCATCAAGCTCATGCAGGCTGATCCGAAACAGCTTTCGTTGCGTTCGGCTTATAACATGGCCGGCATTTCGTTTGATCCGAAACAACTGACAGCTGAAATTAAAAAACATATTCCGGATTTTACCATTTCGTACAAATCTGATTTCCGTCAGGCTATTGCCGACAGCTGGCCCGCCAGCATCGATGATAATATTGCCAGAAAAGACTGGGGGCTGGATACAAAATACAATCTGGAAAAGATGACGGCAACGATGCTGGAGAAAATCAGTGAGAAATTAGGAAAAAGCGCCAAAGCAAACCAAGGATAGTCTGTCTCAGGCATTTTTTCATTCCTTGTTAAGACAGCAAAAATCCGCCATCAGCCACCATAAGGCTACCGGTAATAAAACTGCCTGCTTCTGATGCGAGCAGCAGCGCAATCCCAGCAATCTCATCCGGCTCTCCCATGCGTCCCAACGGCGAAGCTTCTTTGATCTGCTTCATAATTTGTTCATTGGTCCACAAAGCAGCACTGAACTTTGTTTTTATCAATCCCGGGCAAATAGCATTAACCCTAATACCGTGTTTCCCCCATTCTTTGGCCTGGCTTTTTGTGAGCATGGAGAGGGCTGCTTTGCTGACAGAATAAATTCCGAGACCCTCTTCCGGAAGCTCTCCTTCCACAGAGCTGATATTAATAATGCTGCCGCCACCTCTTTCTTTCATACTTTTCAGACATTTGTTGGCCAGGTCCCAGGGTGCTTTTACATTCACATTCATAATCTGATCGAAGATAGCCTCCGGAGCCTCTTCGATGGGTCCGAAAACAGGGTTTGTCCCGGCATTGTTTACCAAAATGTCCACACTGCCCAGCTCTGCCACAGTTTTTTCTATCAAAGCAGCTCTTTCGTCTGCTTTTCCCACATGACAGGCGATGGCAGTGGCTTTCAGTCCTTCTGCTTTAAACGATGTGGCCACTTTGTCGCAGGCCTCCTGTTTCCGGCTGCTAATCACCACAGTAGCGCCATTTTCTGCAAATATTCTGGCAATAGCTTCGCCAATACCTTTGGAAGAACCGGTAATAACCGCTACTTTCCCGTCCAAATTAAACTTATTCTTCATCGTCATCTTTAAATTTTAAATTCATCCACGGTTCTGTTTTCAAATCCACATCGTCATCCATATCTTCGGACATACCACCCAGGTATTTGGCCACATTCACGCGGGTTTTAAAATCATACTCCAAACTCAGCGCTATGGCTTCCATAATGGGCGATCCACCTCCGTGTACGCCACCCACCAGCAGCTCAGCCGTCATGGCGGAAGTACTCATTATCTCCACGAGATTCCATATTTTCAATGACAACTCGGGCGACAGGTTAGGATTCCTTACAATAAACCTTTCGAGATGCTCTTTCAAATCCTCTGATTTAAAACTTTGTTCAAATGGGAGGGTGGCGGCAATACCCCCTGCAATTTCAGTCAACAGGTTGAACTCGTGATAAATAAGCTCCCCCATAAGCTTCCTGCCCACGTTAGCATAAATGGTGTTGGGAAAGAAAGTTCCGCTTTTGGTTTTCTTGCCGAAAACAGCAGCAGCTACTCCGGCACTAAAGGCAAGCTCTGCTGCTCCGGCAAATTGCGTAAGCTTTTCTCTGACGTGGGAGACCTTCACAATGTTATTGGCCTCGGCAGCCAGTAGCGATGTACCACACAAAATATCAGAAACAGCCGGTTTGCATCCCGAATAACTATGCCGGTGCGAGTCGGCAAAGAGCATGGCCAGTCGTCTGCCAAATTCCCATTCGCCGGACATAAAAACGCGTTCGTTGGGGACAAATACGTTATCGAAAATGACTACCGAATCGGAAATACCGGTCTGGCAAATCGGTGGTGCGTCTTCCTCGTCTTTTTGCCGGTGCCATACAGGGCGGGTAACCAGCTTTACCCCCTCCCAGTCGCCGGGAACCGCGAATGCTACGGCATAATCTTTGTCATTCTCCATGAGTGCTCTTGTGGGTATCACAAATATCTCATCGGCATAAGGGGCCTGTGTTACCGACATTTTAAAACCGCTCACCACGATACCATCTTCACGTTTTTCCACAATATGAACATAAGCATCCGGATCTGGCTGCTCGGACGGCCTTTTCACCCGATCGCCTTTGCTGTCGGTTTGTGCACAACATCCTACCAGGTCGTTTTCCTGATAAACTTTCATAAAGTTGATAAAACGTTCATGATAGCTTGTTCCTTTTGTATCGTCAATTTCGCGGGTACAAATGGACAAAGCGCTAATGGCATCATGTCCCATACAACGTTGGATACAACCTCCGGCACGGCGTGCGCCAAGACGAATAAGCTTTTGCTTTTCCATCAGGTCGTACGGATCCTGGGGCAAATGTGCCCAGCGGTTTACGGTTCCGTTGGTTATCTTTGATTTTGCTGTAGCCAGCTTCTTATATTTTGGATTCTGAGCCAGGTCAAATGTGATGCTGAGGACATTGATGCCGGGTCTCAGCCTTGGGTCGTCACGGCCCACTTTTTCATCGCCGATGTAAATGTTTGGCTTCATTTCTGTTAGCTTCTCAAAATACTGTTCTTTCGTTCTTAACATATTGTCCTTTTTTTTGGTTACAATTTAAATCCCAACAAAATTAGAAAAAGCTGAGGTTATCATCACTAAATTAGTTGGCATGCGTAATATTTGTGTTGTATCTAAATTAGATGAGGTCAGATTTTGGATAAATTATTGTTACAGAGAGGAGTTGTTAGTGCTTCCGATGTTGCTGGTAAAGCTCTCTCAGCTTCCGGTATTTCTGATGACTCTCTTTGGCGGAGATGGTACAAATACGCCATCCTGCGCTTCCATCCAGAAATCCCCTTTGAAGAAGATAACATTTCAAAAATTTCACCACCGGGCTGATCCAGACTTTGATGAGAGGTGCCTTTTTCCCTTTTTCAAATTTCGCTTCTGCCGAAAGGGTACTAAAGTGTTCTGCCTGCCGGTAATGCTCATCGACAGTATAATAACTGTAATGCAAAAGATCGCCTTTCAGATGTTTTACAACGGAGCTGTCTTTCATAATAAAAATATCGTGCGGATTGAGTCCTGTCCACCGGCCTTTGCGTGCATCAAACAGGCGTAGTTTCCGGTCGGGATACCAGCCACAATGCCGGATCCATTTTCCACAATAGTTGGTCAGCCGGTTGAAAGTGTATCCATCTGCACCCCAATTTTTTTTGACCTGTAAAATGGACGCCGTTAATGATTCAGAAAGCGCTTCATCCGCATCAAGTGATAAAATGTAGGGGTAAGCGGCATACGTTAATGCCTTGTTTTTCTGCTCAATATAGCCGGCAAATTCATCCGAGTGAAATTTTACTTTATGTTTTTCGCAAATCTCCCGGGTACGGTCGGTAGAAAAAGAGTCCAAAACAACGATTTCATCAGCGACCCCTTCAAGCGAACGGATACAACGTCCAATGTTTTTCTCTTCGTTAAAGGTAATAATAACTGCTGACAATTTCTCCATAACAGAGCCAAAAATAGAAAAACGACAGGATTTTCCACCATCCGCCCGGCATCCTTATATTTCTGAAACAGCATGAAAGACCAAAGGTAAGATATCTGTAAATTTTTCAGACCTTTGCAGCCGGTTTTAACAAGAAGAAAAAATGAAAATTGCGGCGCTGGTATCGGGAGGTGTGGACAGTTCGGTTTGTGTTCCTTTGTTGAAAGAGCAGGGCTACGACCCCCACATTTTCTACATCCGTATCGGTATGGAAGACGAACCGGCTTTTATGGATTGTCCGGCGGAAGAGGACATCGAAATTACCACCTGGATAGCCAAAAAATACGGCTGCCGCTTCGATGTGGTCGATTTGCAGCAGGAATACTGGTCAACGGTGGTAAAATACACCATGGAGAGTGTGAAACAGGGACTGACACCCAATCCGGATGTGATGTGTAACCTGCTTATCAAATTCGGTGCCTTCAACGACCGGCATGGGAAAGATTTTGACCGTATTGCCACCGGCCACTACGCCACGCGATACGAAACGGAAGAAGGTGCTTTTCTGGGAACAGCAGTTGACAAGGTGAAAGACCAGACCTATTTTCTCGGGCAAATTTCACATGACCAATTGGAGAAAGCTATGTTTCCCATCGGGCATTTGCAGAAAAAAGAGGTACGACGGATAGCGGAAGAGATGAGTCTGCCCAGCGCTCATAGGCCTGATAGTCAGGGCATTTGCTTTCTTGGGAAAATTAACTACACTGATTTTATCCGGAAGTATGTGGGCGAAAAACCAGGGGCGATTATCGAACTTGAAACCGGCAAAGTGCTGGGTGAGCACAAAGGTTTTTGGTTTCATACCATCGGTCAGCGGCGTGGTTTGCGACTGGGTGGCGGACCTTGGTTTGTGGTAAAAAAGGATATAGGGAAAAATATCATTTATGTTTCTAATGGCTACGACCCCATCAGCCAGTACGATGATACTGTCCGGCTGGAGAATATCCATTTTTTAAATCCGAAACATGATTATTCCGGGCTGAAAGAGATAAAATTCAAAATCAGACATCAGCCGGAATTTACGGCCGGTGAACTGGTTCGCGATGAAAA